>NZ_LXTU01000013.1:0-33608 GCF_001683935.1 Rothia sp. ND6WE1A
GGGAGGGGCACACCTAGACCGTCGCGCAGGCGGGCGGCGTCCTCAATGGCGGCAAAATGTTCGGTGCCATGAAGGGTGAAGGCAAGAGCGCGGTTGGCTGAAACTAGTTCGCGGGCAAACGCTTCAGCCTGCTCTGAGGTGAGGGGTTCTTCTTCAGTTTCCTCGCTAGAGCGGTTGACCCTCAGCCGGGCTGCTAACTGATGGGCGTTGAGCGGGCCGAGCAAACGTAGCAGGTCAGCGGCGCCTTCAACTCCTTGGTAGCGGTAGCCTGCCACGCTGTGCTGCAGGCGGGCTTCGGTTTGGCGAATGACGTTGGCGTCGAGCAATTCTCGCAGTTCATCGCGCCCTAATAATTCGGAAAGTAGCGCCGAGTCAAGGGTGAGCGCTGCCGCGCGTCGTTCTGCAAGGGGCGAATCGCCCTCGTAGAGGAACTGTGCAACGTACCCAAAGAGTAACGTGCGCGCAAAAGGCGAGGGGGATTCTGTTTCAATCTCGCTCACGCGGATGGCGCGGGAGTCTATTTTGCGGTGGATGTCCATTAGGGCAGGCAAATCATAGACATCCTGCAAGCACTCGCGCACGGTTTCTAAAATGATGGGAAAGTTGGAGAATTTGCGGGCGACGTCCAGAAGTTGGGCAGATTGCTGGCGTTGCTGCCAGAGCGGGGTTCGCCGCCCTGGGTCGCGGCGGGGCAGAAGCAAGGCGCGCGCTGCATTTTCGCGGAACCGGCTGGCGAACAGGGCGGAGGAACCTACTCGTTCGGTGACGATGTTTTCGAGTTCATCGGTGTCGAAGAAGAACAGGGATGCCCCGGGTGGTTCCGCCTCGATGGAAGGAATGCGGAGCACGATGCCGTCGTCAGCCGCCATTGCTGAGGCATTGACGCCGAACATATCTTCGGCTCGCTGACCGACGGCCAGCGCCCAGGGTGCGTGCACGGGCATGCCGTAGGGGGAGTGTAGAACGACTCGCCAGTCCCCAATTTCATCGCGGAATCTTTCTACGATGAACTGCTGGTCAGAAGGCACCGCCCCGGTTGCTTCGGATTGTTCGCGAACGTAGGCCTGCACGTTATCGGCAGCCCACGTGTCAAGACCGATAGCTTCTACACGCTGACGAGCGGCAGCAGGCTCATTCTGAATCTCTGTGGCGAGCTCACGGGTGAACTGGCCCAGCGCGCGGCCGAGTTCGACCGGACGTCCCGGCCCCTCCCCATGCCAGAAAGGTAGCTTGCCAGGCACACCAGGGGCGGGGGTAACGCTCACGCGGTCGTGGCTAATATCTTCAATACGCCAGGAGGTAGCACCCAGAGCGATGACGTCGCCCGCCCGGGACTCGTACACCATCTCTTCATCGAGTTCACCCACGCGTTTAGGGGCTTTGGAGTCTTCTGAACCCACAATGTAAACGGGAAACAGCCCGCGGTCAGGTATCGTACCGCCGGAGGTTACCGCCACCCGCTGCGCACCGGGACGGCCTTCGAGCGTGCCAGCATCGCGATCCCAAATGACGCGCGGGCGCAACTCAGCAAATTCATCGGAGGGGTACTTACCCGAGAGCAAATCTAAGGTTGCCTCAAAAGCACTGCGCGGCAGGGTGGCGAAGGGGGCGGTATGGCGAAGCGCCTCAAACCAGGACTCCACATCGATAGGTCCAAGCGCGCAGGCAGCCACGGTTTGCTGGGCAAGAATATCCAGCGGATTTTGCGGAATAGAGAGCGGCTCAATATTGCCCGCGAGCATTCGTTGAACGGTCACCGTGGCATTGAGCAAATCGCCGCGGTGCTTGGGATAGAGGTATCCTCTGGAAATTTCTCCTACCTGGTGGCCCGCGCGTCCTACTCTTTGCAAACCAGAGGCGACTGAACCGGGGGATTCCACCTGAATTACCAGATCTACCGCACCCATATCGATGCCCAACTCAAGGGAGCTGGTGGCAACCACACAGCGAAGTTCACCTGATTTGAGCGCTTCTTCAATCACCGATCGCTGGTCTTTAGAGACCGATCCGTGGTGCGCTCGCGCGAGGAGCGGCGGGACGCCGTGGGCAGTGGCGGATTGCGCCATGATTTGCGCTGGTGGGCGCTTGATTTTGGCGTCTTCACGTTCGATTCGAGCGCCACCGTTTGCCGCCAGCGCCTGGCTGAGAGCTTCGGAAATATTCTGCGGCGGGGACGTCACTCGCGGGGAGGCAGAGGCGTTTTCCGAATCTTCGGAGGAACCTTCCATAGCCGCTCGTGCTTCCTCACGGTCAGCGTGAATTTCGTTGAGACGCGCGGTCAGTTTCTCCGCCAAACCGCGAGAGTTGGCAAACACAATGGTGGAGCGGTACTTCTCCACCAAATCAACAATTCTCTCTTCAACGTGCGGCCAGATAGACGCCTGGTAGCCACTGGTATCCGGCGTTGCTTCTTGCGCTATCTCAGCGGGGGAGAGCTCTGCCGGGTCGAATTCTTCAATCTCAGTGCGGGTGATTTCTACCTGTGGGGCAGGGGCGTTTTCCTGCGGAAAAATCCCGATAGCGTCGGCAAGAGTAAGCCCGCGCGTCAGATGATCGATGTCTACAGCAGGTATGGAGTGCTGGTCCGGGGCGGTACCGTCCCGTTCCAGTAGCGAATCGCTGTTGACCATGCCGTCGTCGTGGAATTCGGTGCCGGTTTCAAATGCATTGACGCGCACCCGGGCGCGATCTGCCAGCTTGTCGACGTAGGCGCCGCCCACCGCTGAACCCACCCCAGCTACTGGTTCGCCGTTTTCCTCCCGGCTAGGGTCTGACTGTTCGCCCTCGCCATAGGTGTTGGGGCCGCCCAGCTTGGTCATATCGGGCACAGGAACAGAAACGGTTAGTTCCCATTTTTTCTCCGAGGGCGGTTGCACAATATCAACCGGGGCGACGCCGCCGAGAAAGCGCGCGACGGTTTCGACCGGCTCTACCGTTGCGGAAAGACCGATGCGTTGCACGGGCTGGTCGAGTATCTGATCCAGGCGCTCTAGCGAAACCGCCAGGTGTGCTCCTCTTTTGGTTCCGGCAACAGCATGAACCTCATCAATAATCACCGTATGAACCGCCGCCAGCGTAGAGCGCGCTTTCGAGGTTAGCATCAGGTAGAGAGATTCGGGGGTGGTGATGAGAATATCTGGGGGATTGGAGATGAGCTGACGGCGCTCCTTAGGCGGTGTATCGCCCGAACGCACCCCAACGGTCACATTCGGTACATCGGCGCCCATCCGCTTTGCGGTTTGAGCGATGCCAATCAGAGGGGAGCGCAGGTTGCGTTCGACGTCCACACCGAGGGCTTTGAGCGGAGAAATGTAGAGAACCTTGGTACCGGTTTTTTGGTTCGGGGCACTTTCTTGAATATGAAGCCGGTCAAGTGCCCAGAGAAAAGCCGCCAGAGTTTTACCCGAGCCGGTAGGTGCAACTACGAGCGCGTGTTTGCCAGCGGAAATCGCGTGCCATGCGCCGTCCTGCGCGGCGGTAGGGGCGGTGAACGCCCCGGTAAACCACTCGCGGGTGGGTGCAGAGAAATACTGAAGCGAGTTATGAAAAGTGCCGGCAGAGGTCATTTGTTCATTATGCCAGGTGGGAGTGACAAACCAAGTCAACTTACATATGCTTTACCGGGTCACGCGCCCGTCTCATCCCTCACCTGGTGGAAAGCAACCGGGAAAAGGCCGAAAAAGCACCGGTGACTGCTGTGCTGAGCTTTGACACCAACTGGTCCGAAAGATTCCCCGAGTTCAATCCTCGCGCTGCTGGTATGCGGGAAATGTTCCGTGACAATGAGGGTGTTCGCCACTCGTCCGGTTTGTTGTCCTCATCTATTGCTGCAGGTTACTTCATCATCGCTACGCGTGCGCTAGGTTTGGCTGCGGGTCCTATGACTGGCGCTGATTTTGAGGGTATCACCCAGGAGTTCTTCCCCGATGGCGAGCGCAAGGCTTTTTTGGCGGTTAATCTGGGGTACGGCGTCCTCCCAGAATATGACCGTAGCCCCCGCTTCTCCTTTGATGAAGCAGCAGAGATTCTCTAATCACTGGTGAATAAAAAATAAGGCAGGTTTTGCTCTTGAATAGAGCGAAACCTGCCTTATTTTTTATGGTTCTTAGAATCTCACGGTGTCGGGCTTACTTTGCCTGGGCACCAATCTGGCCTACGGAGAGCTGTCCCGTTTCGGTGGAGGAGCATGCCTCAGCGGGGAAGTTCAGCACCAGCGAAGACGACGTACCTGGAATACTCACGCGGTAACCGGCTGCCTGAGTGGGCTGGCAGGATGCCGCGTCGTAAAGCCCCGCACGAGTTTCACGTAGCGTTGCGCTCGCAGATTCGCCCGAGCCAATCACAGCTCCCGAGCTGGTCCACTCTGCGGCCTGTTTAGCGGCTGCGCCTATCTGGTTGCCCTGCGCGTCCACGTAATTGACACTGGGGTAACCGCTCAACGAGCACGGTGTAGAACCGGAGTTGGTGAAGGTGAGGTTCATATATCGAGAGCCTGCAGCCCCGCCGCCGGGGGCTACCTCTGCGGCAATACGGATGTGCTCGTAGTCGCATGCTGCGCTCTGCTGAGCATCTGCATTCGCTGTTTCGTTAGGTGTAGCCGCGGCGCTGGATTCGGTAGCCGGCGCTGGAGCCGGGGTTTGTGGCTCTTGGGTCACCGTGGTGACGCTACCCCGAGGAGGCGCCGTTTCCTCTGTGACCGTAGGTTCGGTGACGGTTGGCTCATGAACGGTCGGAGTTGCTACCGGACTGGGGGTCGCAGCGGGTGAGGTGCGCGTTGCGCTGGGTTTGGGCGATCCCGATGCAGTAGCAGATGCGGTAGATGAAGCTGATACTGCGGCAGTGGGTGCCTCGGTCGGGGTTTCAGGCGTACTTTCCCCACCGCCACAAGCGGAGAGCGCTAAAATGCTGATGCTCGCTACGAGGAGGAGAGAATGCCGAGGGGATTTGAGGGGGCTCATATTACATCCCAGGTTTGAGGGTCACCGTTGCGCCATCAAGACCTTCGGCGTATTCGGTCTGGCACGAAAGGCGGGAGTATTCGTTGGCGACGTCGTCGACCATATCTAGCAAATCTTCTTCAGCTTCGGTGCGTTCTCCTGATGCTTCGAAATGTTCAGGATCGATGTACGCGTGGCAGGTAGCGCAGGAGGCGTTGCCTCCGCAGGTAGCTAGAACGGGGAACTGGTTTGCTAACAGGGCGTCAAGGAGCGTCTGATCTTCTTCCCAGGTTGCTCCGCGAGTCTCGCCGCTCTCGTTAACTACATTGATGTTGATGCTCATGAGAATGTACTCCTTGTAATTTTTCGCTCATTATTATTCTAGAGCGTGGTGAAGTTTTACCCTATTATGCCCAGTATGGAGAGCATAAATCTTGCTCTCGTGGGCAATCCCTCACTCACTCCGCACCTAGAAATGGCGTGGAAAAACAAAAAACCCGCTTCCGAAGAAGCGGGCTATTTAGTGCGCCCGAAGGGATTCGAACCCCCAACCTTCTGATCCGTAGTCAGATGCTCTATCCGTTGAGCTACAGGCGCATGTTCTGTTTTCCGGGCTACCCCGTTTCAGCAACAGGTAATACTCTACACGCGCTAGAGAACCTTGCCAAATCGAAAAGGGGTGACACTCGTTACATGTTGCTCGCTGGAAGAAGAAACCCCGAAAACTAGCGGAAGTTCATCAACTATTTATCGAAAAAACGCAAGAGGTTGAGCTATATTCTGACATTTGTGCGTAATTGATGGTTTAAACCCACTCTTTACTGTTACTTTGGTGTTCTAATCACAAAGAGGTGATGGTCTTCAAAACGTTGCGTTGTCCTTCATTCTCAGTAGAGATGACGCATTTGCTTCTTAAAGAACGAGAGGCACAGTTTTTGAAGATTCAAATCTTCGGCACAACGCGGTGTCGCGGTGCGTAAAACTTTAAGGGGAATCGTCAGATGGCTGACCTTTCAAACGGTACTGTTTCTTCCGGCCTGAACCAGCAGGTTCAAGACCAGCTTGCTCAGGCACCAACTCAATACACTGAGCTGGTGGATTGGGTGCGAGAAGTCGCTGAGCTTACCGAACCTGAATCCATCGTGTGGGTTGATGGCACGGAAGAAGAATATGACCGCCTAGCCGGTGAACTCGTGGAAGCTGGTACTTTCCGCCGTCTTTCTGATCATGAGTTCCCAAACTCTTACGTCGCTTTTTCTGACCCCGATGACGTCGCCCGTGTTGAAGAGCGCACTTTCATCTGCTCCGAAACCGAAGAGGCAGCTGGCCCCACTAATAACTGGCGCGATCCTGCCGAGATGAAGTCGCTGATGAAGGATCTGTACCGCGGTTGCATGCACGGTCGTACCATGTACGTGATTCCTTTTGTCATGGGCTCTCTCGATGCCTCTACTCCTCGTTTCGGCGTAGAAATCACTGACTCTGCATATGTAGTATGCTCCATGCGCATCATGGCAACTATCGGTTCTGATGTCTTGAAGAAGATGTCTGATACCAACGCTTTCTACGTCAAGGCTCTGCACTCTATCGGCGCTCCCTTAGAAGAAGGGCAGCAGGATGTGCCCTGGCCCTGCAACCCCGAGAAGTACATTGTTCACTTCCCCGAGGAGCGTGCAATCTGGTCCTTTGGTTCGGGTTACGGCGGAAACGCACTGCTGGGCAAGAAATGCTACGCCCTGCGTATTGCATCGGCGATGGGACACGACCAAGGCTGGATGGCAGAGCACATGCTTATCCTCAAGGTCTCTAACCCTGAGAACAAAACTAAATTCATCTCCGCCGCTTTCCCCTCTGCCTGCGGTAAGACCAACTTCGCACTCATGAATCCCACTCTTGAGGGATGGAAGACCGAGATGGTGGGCGATGACATTTCCTGGATCAACTTCGATGAAAACGGCACCCCTCGCGTCGTCAACCCCGAAGCAGGTATGTTCGGTGTAGCTCCGGGTACCGGCTGGTCCACTAACCCCAACGCTATGCGCGCAATCGCCAAAGGCAACAATATCTTCACCAACGTTGCTTTGACTGATGACAATTCGGTGTGGTGGGAAGGTAAGACCGATGAGGTACCCGACCACCTTATCGACTGGCAGGGCAACGATTGGACCCCTGAATCGGGCCGTCCTGCGGCACACCCTAACTCACGTTTTTGCACCCCGCTCAACCAGGTAGACATGCTCGCAGAAGAGTTCTACGAACCTGAAGGTGTGCCTCTGTCTGCAATCATCTTCGGTGGACGTCGTAAGACCACTATTCCTTTGGTGTCTGAAGCTGAGTCGTGGAGCGAAGGCGTTTTCCGCGGCGTAACGCTGTCTTCGGAAACTACTGCTGCAGCTAAGGGTGCTGTGGGCGTGGTTCGCCGCGACCCCATGGCAATGCTTCCCTTCATCGGCTACAACGCTTCTGACTACTTCCGCCACTGGCTTGACCTGGGCGAGAAGCACGGCGAAGAGAACATGCCTAAGGTGTACTATGTCAACTGGTTCCGCCGTACCCCCGAGGGTGGTTTCGCGTGGCCTGGCTTCGGTGAGAACTCCCGCGTGGTGAAATGGATTTTCGATCGTCTTGAAGGTACCGCAGGCGGCGAGCACACCCTCATGGGTACCGTGCCCACCCGTGAGGACCTTGACTTGACCGGTCTCAAAATTGAGGACAACGAGCTAGACGCTGCGCTAGCTGTCAATGTTGATGAGATCGAAGCTGAGCTTATCGGCATCGATGAATGGCTGGAGAAATTCGGTGATGACCTGCCTCAACGCATTCACGAACAGCGTGATGCACTGGCACAGCGTATTGAAGAAGCTCGTAGCAATTCCTAACCATTAGACGGACACATTAGTACTGAACCGGCGATATATTGCTCTCAATATATCGTCGGTTCAATTTTTTAGATTATCTAAGCTCTATAATCAATCTTTGGCTTTAAACAACAGTAATATTTGATACCGAAACTAGTTTTCGTTCGCTAGAAATGACCTCTGCGGTCATTTCACATATCACTCTCCATCTGAAGGGACAATCAGCAGTGGATAACTTGCTCAGTGTTAAGGGCGTGACTAAAAAACACGAACATCTGCGAGCGCTTAAAGGCGTAGACCTTACAGTGGTGCGCGGTGAAGTATTGGGTCTGCTCGGGGAAAATGGTGCGGGTAAATCCACGCTGCTTTCGATTCTCGGTGGATGGGACACCGCAGATTCTGGGACGATGATGTTGGCAGGGGAGCCGTATGCGCCGTCGAACCCCGATGAGGCTCTAGCTTGCGGAGTCGGCTCGATTCGCCAGAAATTCTCGGTAGATCCTACGCTGACGGTAGCGCAGACCATCTTCCGCTCGACCTTTCATGCGCAGAAGAGCGAGCAGGAGCAGAACGAGCGTGCCGCCGAGCTTCTGAGCGACGCGGGCTTGGAAATTAGCCCTTCCTCCCTGATGGGCGATTTGGTGCGTGCAGAACAGGCTCTCATCGAGGTTGTGCGTTTAGTAGCTGAAGAAACCCAGCTGGTATTGATGGATGAAGTTGCGGCGACTTTCAATGACTATGAGATTTTCCAGTTCCATGAGATGACCCGCCGTTTGGTCTCTGAGGGACGTTCGGTCATCTATATCACCCACCGCTTGGATGAAATTCGTTCCCTGGCAGATCGCGCGGTCATTTTGGAAGATGGCATCATCTCCCATGAAATCGTACCCGGTCACATGAGCGCTGAAGACATCGCTTTTAAAATGTTCCGCCGCGAAGTCTCAATGCATCAGCAGCCTTCTGACTTTGTGGAAGAGACCCCCCGTCTCACTATCGAGAACCTCAATGGCGCCCAGGGTTTCTTGAAGAATGTTAATTTCACTCTCGCTCGCGGTGAAGTTCTAGGACTAACCGGTTTGCGTCGTTCGGGAATTAACGAAATCGCCTCGGCGCTGGTTGGCGTAGATGAGACCGCTGAATTCGGAGCCCTTCGCATCAACGGTGAAGACGTCACGATTTCCAGCCCCGAGGACGCCGTCAGCTACGGCATCGGGTATCTCTCAGACAACGACGACGAACTGGGTCTCGCAAACGAACGGTCCATCGCAAAGACCCTCATGGATTCTGCGGGAATCACCAAAGATGAAGGTGCAGGTTTCTTGCACGAAGTCTCTGCCCTTCGCGAGGTAGCAGAGCAAATCCGCAAGCTACACATCAAGACCACCAACATTCAGGGTGAAGTCGGAAAGCTCTCCGGCGGTGACCAGCAGAAAGTGGCGCTGGCACGGTGGATCAGCTCGGACTGCGACATTTTGATTCTCAACCACCCCACCCGCGGCATCGACGTCAGCGCAAAGGTAGAAATCTACAAGATGCTCAAGGACCTTACCGCTGAGGGCGTTTCTATTCTTTTGATTGGCTCGGACATGTCAGAGCTCATGGGACTGTGCAACCGTATCGCTGTCATGAAGGACGGCGAAATCGTAGCAATCCAAGAGCACCGAGACGCTACCGAAGACACGCTGATGGAAGCTGCAATCGGCGATTCTATTATCTAACAGGTTATTTCGAAGACGCTGAACTCGAGCAAGCACAGCAACGGTGTACTAACCTTCTCACCAAGTTCGCTAGCGCTCACGCGGTGATTCATGCCAGCCCCAGCCAGTTCACCTTACTGCTGTGCTTGCTCGAGCTCTTGCTACTGAATAGGATCCTTCACATAAGGTAAATAAAAACCCATGGCCGGTGATTCCCTAAAAATCACCGGCCATGGGTCTAAGTTGCCTCTTTTGGGCTTCGCTTCTCTGCGTCTAGCTTGTGGGGCTTAGAGGGAGATACGGTTTGCGATGGTGTTGAGCTTGTGGCGAGCGAGCGCTAGGTTCGCGGTGTTACGATCAAGCACCAGATAAACGAACAGACCAGCGGTCTCAGAAGCGTTGAGTACGTTAATGAGGTGGTACTGGGAGTTGAGGGTAATCATGATGTCTTCGATGTTGCCCTCTAGACCGAGATCGTTCATGGTCTTGAGCTTTGCGCGGACAACGTTGGAGTTACCTGCTGCTGCAACGGTGAGATCGAACCCGGGGTTGCCGCCGGAAGCTAGAGCCATGCCAGAAGAGATGTCCACGAGTGCTGCGCCGTTTGCGCCTTCGATGGAAAGAAGTTCCTGGATTGAGGTGTCAAGCTGTGACATGAGTGAATCCTTATCTGGTGTTATTGATCGTCATGGACTTTAGTACTAACCCGATCAGCATTTGACGAGCACCAATTATATTCTTCAAGTTCCCCCTGAAAAAGATGCTTTAGCAATGCTTGTGGGCACAAACTATTTACAATGTTACCCACAAGTAAAGAGTTTCGAAATCATCCTTTTGACGATATTTTGCGGTGAACATAACTTTGTCGAGGTGTTTGTACATGTAAGTGTGTATAGTCGCTAGTCACAAGCGGATGCACTGTGAATATGGTTCTGAACTCATTTCGCACTAGTGCGCGCTGTGGTTTGCTCAGAGGAGTAAACTAAATTTCAGATTATGCCAAAAAATCATGAAGGAGGGGCATTGCGTCTAACTGCTTTTTCCGACGTTTCATTACGGATCATGATTCTTTTGGCAGGTGCTGAGGACAAGAAGCTTTCTACCCAGACTATTGCTCAGGGAGTGGGCACGCCCTATAACCATGTGGCTAAATCCGTTGCGTTCTTGGCAAATCATGGATGGGTTGTGGCAACTCGCGGGCGTGCCGGCGGCGTCGTCTTGTCTGAGGCTGGCAAGAATGTGACGGTTGGTCATATTCTGCGCCAGACCGAGGGGGATATTCCCATGGTGGAGTGCGAGAGTGAACATGGTGATTGTCCGCTGAATTCTTCCTGCCGCTTGCGGGGCTATCTTTCCAGGGCTCGGGAGGCATTCTTTGAGGTTCTAGATCCCATCACGATTTCCAGTCTGCCCACACAGCGGCAGATGGGTCCGGTTTTTGTTGAGCTGGGCTTGGGGCCGTTGAGCCAGACGAAGAAGTTAACTCAGGCATCGTAGATGAAGATGAGCTGTTTATGAAGCAGCTCATCTTTTTTATTCCTTATCTTGTATTAAATATGCTAGTTTTGGAGATGGTTAATTAAGATTTTGTCCCAAAGGAGAGACATCGTGCTTTCAGAAAAGTCACGCCCCATCATTGAAGCCACCGCGCCCGTCGTTGCCGAGCGGATGCCTCACATCACCCCGGAGTTCTACAAGCGTATGTTCGCCGCTCGTCCTGACCTGATGGACGGCATGTTTTCACGTTCATCGCAGCTCGAAGGCACTCAGCCCCAGGCGCTCTCTAACTCAATCGTCATTTTTGCTACTTATATTTTGAACAATCCCGATAAGTACCCCGACGAAGTGCTCTCCCGCGTGGCACACAAACACGCCTCCCTGGGACTGCTCGAAGATGAGTACCCCACCGTCTACAAGTACCTGTTTGAAGCTATTGCAGCGGATTTGGGCGATGCCTGCACCCCTGAAGTTGCCGAGGCGTGGAGCGAAGTTTACTGGTTGATGGCAAACGCTCTCATCAAGATTGAGAAGGGTCTTTACGCACAGCAGGCTAACGACGTCATGCGCGCACCCTTCAAGCTTGTATCCCGCAAGGAAACCGGTGATCAGGTAGTAGATCTTACTTTTGAACCTGCAGACGACACCGCGATGACCGAGTCAAAAGCAGGTCAGTACATCTCACTGTTCACTCAGGCAGAAGATGGCCTCCTGCAGCCTCGCCAGTACACGTTGCTACCCTCTGAAAAGAACCAGCGCCGCGTAGCTATCAAGCTCGACCCCAACGGTGAGATGACCAAGCGCCACTTCGCTCTGCGGGGGGGTGACGTCGTTGATATCTCAAACCCCTACGGTGATATCACCCTGGGTGGATTTGGCGACGACGGCTCAGGGCCGCTCTACCTCTTCTCGGCAGGTATCGGCGTGACCCCTATGCTTGCTTTCCTCTCCGAACTGGTGGACCAAAACTCCCAGCGTGAAGTTGTAGTCGTTCATTCCTCTTCCAGCAAGGATGCGTGGCCGTTACGCGAAGAAATGGAAGAGCTCGTAGGCAAGCTGGCTAACGGCAAACTCATTAGCTTCTTGGGCGATGGTTCGGGCGATTTTGAAGGTCGCGTGGATGTTTCTCAACTTGATGTTCCTTCCGACGCCTCGGTTTATCTCTGCGGACCTCTTGGCTTCATGAAGGACACTCGTTCTGCTTTGGTAGATGCAGGTGTTCCTGGCGTCCAGATTCAGTACGAGATTTTTGGTCCTGACCAGTGGATGCTTCGCGATACTGCACGAGCTGAAAACAAGTAACGGTTATTCTTTACATCTAAAGTGCCGCTTCCTTATCAGGGGAGTGGCACTTTGGGCGTAAAGAATAAATCCTATTTCCAGGAAAGAGTGGTTCCTGGCTCAATGGCGCCCAGCTTACGGAGTCTGAGCGCTGGTACTTCAATGACGGCGGCGGTACGCGCCGGTGAAGGCAGGCGGAGAGTTCCGAACCCGGGCTTGACATCGTAGGTGACCTTGAGCACTCGGTTCTGGGCATCTAACCACACGATGTCGAGCGGAAATTGCACGCCCAAAAGAGTCAGTGAGGTAGCTTTCCGTGGGAGAACTAGAAGAAGACCGTGAACGTTTTTGAGTTTTTGATGTCCTGACAGCCCTTTACTCAACGAGTCAGTGGTGTCTGCAACGGCGAGCTTGAGGGAACCTGCCGGGCCGACGACGGTGCGGTGGGGGAGTGCATCTAGATTCTGCGCATCTCGGGTGGCGATAAATTTCAGCGCCTGATAGATGGCAATGCCCACCAGGCAAAGAACGGCTAGTAACACTACTGTCCACCACAGTAAACCCATAGATATACCTCGTCCTGAAATACGTTCGTGAAAAATGAGTTGATAGTAAAACACCACGTCAGAAAATGGTTGCTTACCCTCCTAGTTTATATAGTTAAAAAACCACTGCGACGATAGGTGAACTTCAATGGAGAATTCCCCACAACTCCCAGGCAGAACCGAACGCCCCGTTCCTGCTTCCCCGGCGAAATCTTCTCGGATTCTGGAGGGTATTTCGGCATTTGTTCTGGTAGCTGGAGTTATTTACGCTGTGGTGACTTATGTTGGGTTGCCTCAAATAGTTCCGGTTCATTTCGGCCCCAACGGAGAACCTGACGACTGGGGCGATAAAAATCAATTCCTTCTCGCACCTATCATGCTGTGCATGGTGACTCTTTTCTGTCTGGTGATAGCGCGATTCCCTCGAATTCATAATGTGCCGAAAACTCCTTCAACCGCTGAAGGATGGCAAGCTCTCTATACTTGCTCCCGCAATATGCTGCTGTGGACCTCTATCGGAGTAGGGCTCATGCTCGTTTTTGTCACCTATTCAACATCGCATCCAGAAACATCAGGTCCGTGGATGGCGTTGTTAGTGCTTTTCATCCTTGCGCCCATCGTTTATTACATTCCTAAAATGCTGAAAATTGCCAAGTAGCCCCACAGTTGCCGGCTCTGCGCTAGCATCAAATTATGCTTCCTGATTCAACGTTGGTGCTTAGTTTTTTCATCATTTTGGGTGCTGGGCTGAGCGCTGGTTTTATTAACGCCATCGTTGGCTCTGGAACCCTTATTTCATTCCCCCTTCTGCTCCTACTGGGGTATCCGCCACTCACCGCTAACATTTCAAGCTCGGTGGGTTTGGTTGCGGGAAATATCTCCGGTGCATACGGTTACCGCAGGGAAATTCGGCAGAATTCGGGTCTTATCAAAATGCTCCTACCCAGCTCTATTCTGGGCGGTATTACCGGTGCGTCTCTGTTGTTGATTCTGCCCGAATCAGCCTTCGCCTTCGTCGTTCCAGTGCTCGTTGGTTTAGGCCTCATCATGGTGGTTGTGGGGCCCAAAATTCAGCAACGAGTAGCTGCCGCTCGCTCACATGATACTAACGCTCAAGAAATTCTTGGCACCACCCCTGAACCGGCGCTGCCCCGGGGCAAAAAACGGCTGGCAGTCATCTTGGTAATCGGTACTGTAGCGCTCATCAATCTGCTGCTGAATTAGAAGCCTACTTCCGCATACGCTAAAGGGCACTCCCTGTCAGCAACAGAGAGCGCCCTCGAAGTGCTTACGTCCTAGCGACTAAACACGAAAATGATTAGGCACGAACCAGAGCAAGAATCTCATCGCGTACACGTTCCATGGTTGCCTGATCAGGGGCTTCAAGGTTCATCCGCAAGAAGGGTTCGGTGTTGGAGGGGCGAAGGTTTACCCACCAGCCCTCAGTCTTGTGCTCAAAGGTAGTGCCATCCATCTCGGAAACCTCAACAGAATCGCCGAGAGCTTCGCGAACCCGTGCAATAGCTGCGTCCTTATCTTCCACTTCAGAGTTAATCTCACCGGGGGAGAAGTAGGGCTGGTACTCAGCACCGATTTCGGAAAGCTGTTTTTCGGAGTTACCTAGAACTGCTAGCACGTGCATTGCGGCAAGCATGCCGGTATCCGCGTTGAAGAAGTCCTTGAAGTAGTAGTGAGCTGAATGCTCGCCACCGAAGATGCCGCCTTCAGAAGCCATGACAGCCTTGATGAAGGAGTGACCCACGCGGGTCTTTACCGAACGGCCACCGAGCTTCTCCACGAGTTCAGGAACAGCCTTAGAGGTGATGAGGTTGTAAATAACAACGGGCTCAGCTTCGCCTTCTGACTGGGCACGCTTGATTTCGCGTTCTGCCACGATAGCGGTGATAGCAGAAGGTGAAACGGGCTGACCCTTTTCGTCGATAACGAAGCAACGATCGGCGTCGCCGTCGAAAGCTAGACCGATATCTGCACCATGCTCCACAACAGCTTTCTGCAAATCCACGAGGTTAGCAGGCTCTAGAGGGTTAGCGGGGTGATTAGGGAAGGAACCGTCCAACTCGAAGTACAGAGGAACGATATCCAAAGGTAGACCGGGAAGAATTGAATCGCCTAGGACTGCGGGGGTGGTCATGCCGCCCATGCCGTTACCGGCGTCAACAACAACCTTCAGAGAGCGGATGTTGGAAAGATCAACGAGGTTGCGTAGGTACTCTGCGTAATCTTTGAGAATGTCTTTTTCTGAAACAGTTCCCTGGATTTCGGACTGGGGGATTTCTCCGGCGTTCAGGTATTGCTGTGCCAAGTCGCGGACGTCGAACAGACCGGTTTCCGAAGAAATCGGGACGGCGCCAGCCTTAGCCATCTTCATGCCGTTGTATTCGGCGGGGTTGTGCGAGGCGGTGAAAGTTACGCCCGCTGCATTCTCCACGCCGCAGGCAAAGTAAAGCTCATCGGTTGAGATGAGGCCTATTTTGATGATGTTTGCGCCACGAGCGGTAGCTCCTTCGGCGAAAGCATTAACGAAATCCGAGCCGGATGGGCGCATATCGCTACCCACCAGAATGTTCTGACCTGCGAGTTCCAGAACATCAACGAATGCTGCTGCGGTTGCACGAACGGTATCCTCGGTGATGGTTTCACCGACGATGCCACGAACGTCGTACGCCTTAAAAGATGCGGTTAAATCAATAGTATTCACAGGTTTATTCTACGTGGCGAGGGCTTTTTTGCGATGTGTACTCAGAGATATTACTTTTATATGGTGAGGAACACCGCAGGTAGTCCCCTAAATAGGGGGTACCTTTTGACGAATATGGTTGGATAAGAGCATGGGCGAACTATTTCGGTTGGTTAATAAAACGCAACACTATGCCTGGGGATCACATGAAACCCTGGCTCATATGCGTGGACTGTCTGGACCCAGTGACCAGCCAGAAGCTGAGGTTTGGGTGGGTGCTCACCCTTCCGCTCCTTCAGAAATCGATATTGATGGGCACAAAATGGGTCTTGACAGAGTGGTAGAAAACACTCCAGGCCGCATTTTGCCCCAGGGAGTTAAGAACTTCCCTTTCCTCTTTAAGATTCTTGCCATTGACGCCCCACTGTCTATTCAGGTTCACCCCACTGACGCCCAAGCAGAATCTGGATTTGACCGCGAGAATCAAGAAGGAATTGCCCTCGATGATTCCTCTCGTAATTACAAAGACCGCCATTCAAAGCCCGAAACCGTTATTGCTCTAACTCCCATGAAAATTTTGACGGGAGTTCGCCCAGACCATGAAATTCAAGAAATTGCCACGGCTTTTGGTCTGAGCTGGCTCGCGGATTTACTCCCTGTAAATTCAGGAAAAGAACTTTTGGCAAAGATTATTCGCCTCAGCGAGGGCGACGCCGCGGTCGCTCTTGAAGAAACGTTAGACGGTGTTCGCACCTGGGCTAAGACTCACACCGGTGGTCCTTGCACTCTGGAGCGCGCTGCCGAACTCGTGGAGCATATTGAGGAAAAGTGCCCGGGCGATCGAGGGTTGCTGGTGGCTGTAGTGATGAATCTGCTTTATCTAGAACCGGGTGATTCTGCGTTTACTCCAGATGGTCAGGTTCATGCCTATGTTTCAGGTACAGCCATTGAAATTATGAACCCCTCAGATAATGTGTTGCGCGCGGGGCTGACTCCTAAACATATTGATACTCAAGAGCTAATTGAGGTCTTACGCGATGACCAGTGCGCCCCTGAGGTGGTTCGTGCAAACCCTGATGACGCGGTGGTAGGCAAATTTTCTTTGTGGGATGAGCGTCTTTCACTGACCCGTATTCGAGTTCCCGCCTCGCAAGCTGTGGATTTCACGTTTGAGGGAACCTCCACTTTGCTTTCTGTAGCAGGGGAGCTAACAGTTGAGTCGGAACAACAGAGTTTCACCGTGTATCCGACTGAGTCGCTGTTACATTCTGGTAGCGACACTGCTACAACCATCAGAGGATTAGGCGAGGCATACGTAGCCACCTACGTGTAGTTAGCTCAAGATAAAAACAAGGACGGGCGCACCCACCGCAGGTACGCCCGTCCTGTATTTTTCGCTTCAAGCGAGAGAGTAAAGATAACTTACTTAGAAGTTTCTACTTCCTGTTCTTTTTCAGCCATTTTTTCTTCTTTTTTAGCTCGCTCAAACTCCTTGGAAGAAATGGTTTTTTCTTCTGCAGGGTTGACCTTGGCAAAGTTGGTGGTGAAGAAAACGCTAATCCAGTGAGCGCGCGGATCGGAATCCAGCACAATCGCCTTGAAGAACAGCGTGAGCGGAACAGCCAGGATCGCGCCGAGCGGACCAATAATCATGGACCAGATAATCAGCGAAAGGAAGGTGACGGTGGTGTTAAGACCAACGGCGTCGCCAGTAATCTTTGGCTGAACAATCTGCTGCATGGTGAAGTTGATAACCGAGAACAGGACGATAACCCAAATCATGGTGGTGACGTCGCCGTCCAGCAACGCAACCAGCGCCGGGGGAATCATTCCCAGAACAAACCCGATATTGGGAATGTAGTTGGTGACGAAGGAGAAGATGCCCCATACGATTGCCAGAGGAACTCCGAGAATCATCAGCGCCACCACGTTAATGACAGCAACAATCAGACCAAAAACGGTGTTCACAACCCAGTAGCGATTGGTGCGGTGCTGGAAATCAGCCAGGGCTGATGCCAGATGGGGGCGGTGGTTGCGTAGGTATGCACCGCGCCCTGAAATGATGGCGGAGTCGACCACGAGGAAGACCATCACCATCACGAGAAGGAAGAAACCGGAGCCGGTTGCGCTCAAGCCGTTGAGGAAGGTGGTTAGCCAGTTCATGATCTTAGAGGGTTCCAAGAAGCTCATGGACTGGTCAGAAATCTGATTCTGCGAAACCCCAAAAGTGGAGGTTATCCAGCCCAGGCTCTCATCGTAGAGGCTCTGGAACTTCTGCGAGTACTGAGGCAAGATTTCAACGAGAGCGAAGACTGAGTAAGTCAGCGATCCAATCAGCGTTACCAACAGACCAATGAGAACAAGCAACGTAATCATTGCCGCAAGGAATGTGGGCACGCGTTTCTTGACGAGCCATTCGCGAATGGGGCGGACGGCAATAACGAGTGACAGAGCCAAGAACGTAGGGCCAATTACCGAAGCCATGGTTTTTAGTCCGGCAAAAGAAACGACGAGCGCCGCTACGCCGAGGAGAAAGAAGAGGCCAAAAGGCCACCCTGATTTGTGCTGAACTGCAGAATCCTGCATGGATTCAGCACTTTGAGGTGTGTGAGTCATGGTCTACCTTGATGCTAAGAAAACAGTATCTCAGCAAGCATACTTTCTATTTTGTCGCCAGGGGCGCAATGTACCCCCAAAAAGCCGCAATTGAACATGTCACAGGGTTAGCGCTCGTGTACGAATCCCGCCATCATGGCTTCAAAGACTAGCTTTGCGCTGGCGTTCGTTGAAATTCGACGCCGGGTCAGCGTCACCGCATCTAACCGCTCTAGCGTTTTTACCCCCGTGGTCTGTGCTGCATACTGCTGAAGCTCTTGGACCAGATGGGTGTTAATCAGTGGGGATCCTGTGCCAAGCTGAAGCGTGAGAATATCTCGGAATACGGTCTGAATATCAATCAGAAAACGGTCTAGCGTATCCGTTTTGATACGACGGGCACGTCGCTTCTGATCTTCTTCTAACTGGCGTAGCTGAGAACGCATCGAGGGGTTGATTTTTTCGCCTTCTTGGATTCCCAGTGCGGTCATCAACTGATTCTTTTCAACCTCGTTGCGAGCTTCGGCATCGGCGTTGGCTTCTTCTTCGGCTATCTGTACGAGGTCTTCAGCCGCTTTCATGGCTGACGGTAGAGAGCGCAGAGAAATAGGCATACGTACCACAGCTTCACGGCGCGCTCGTGCCTCTGGGATAGTTGCCAGGCGACGGGCAATGCCGATATGTCCCTGAGCTAAAGAAGCACAATGGAACGCTAAATCCTCGGGAATTCCTTCGGAGATAAGCAACTGCACTACATCAGAAAGATGGGGTACGCGCAGCTTGACCGGGCGGCAACGGGATCGGATGGTTACCAGAACGTCAACCGGTGAGGGAGCGCAGAGTAGCCAGATAGTATGCGGCGGCGGCTCTTCAATAGCTTTGAGCAACACGTTGGACGTTCGTTCTGGCATGCGGTCTGCGTCTTCGACAATCATTACGCGCCATCTGCCTACCGCTGGGCGGTCCTGAGCTTTGACTACCAGTTCGCGTGCTTCTTCAATCTTGATACTGAGATTCTCGGTGGAGAAATGGGTGAGGTCAGCATGGGAACCACTGAGTACAGTTTGGCATGATTTGCACTGCCCGCATCCACGATGCTCGGGATTGGGCTCTTCACACAGGAGCGCTGCGGCAAAAGCAAGAGCGGCGGTGGAGCGACCTGAACCGGGAGGACCGCTCAAAAGCCACGCGTGGGTAGTGCGCTCGGCGGCGGCAGCTTGTTGGAGCTGCTGCACGACGTCGGGCTGACCTACGAGGTTATTCCATACGCTCATGCCACACGCTCTTTCAACACGCATTGAACTGCCCGCAGAATCTGCCCGTGGACCTCGTCGATGCTTCCTGTGCCATCCACAATGGCGTAGTTTTCTCCGCCCGAGCTGGCTAGTTCTCCAAAGGTCTGATGAACCAGCGTGTGAAATTCATCGGGTTCGGATTCCAAACGGTCAGCCGCACCGCGACTATCGGTGCGTTGGCGCCCTGCGTCTAGAGGGACATCAATAAAAACGGTCAGGTCTGGCAGAAGGTTTTGTGTTGCCCAAAGGCTCAGCTGGGTGATGTTTTCTGTTCCCAAGTTGCGCCCTGCTCCTTGGTATGCCGCCGAGGAATCTATATAGCGGTCGCAAAGAACAATTTTCCCAGCTGCGAGTGCGGGGCGAATCTTTTGTTCGGCATGAGCTGATCTGGAGGCAGCATAGATGAGCGCTTCGGTGCGCGCGTCAATGATGCCTTGCCCGTGTTCTAGCACGAGTCCGCGTAGTTTCTCCCCGATATCGGTGCCTCCCGGTTCGCGAGTGGAAATGACGTCGTACCCTTCCTCGGTAAGTGCCTGTTCCAAACGGGCAACTTGGGTGGATTTTCCGGCACCGTCACCGCCTTCAAACACGATAAAGAGACCTTCACCGACGCAGTCAGAACTGCTCACAATAGGAGTATTCGATGTGGGATCTGGGATGTATTTGAGTGAGTCAGTCACTCTCTAAGGGTAGCAAGGAAGACGAAAAATGAAGTGCTACTTTCTCTGACTACATAATCCGCATAGGCTGGATACTATGACTGAACAAAAGCTTCACCCAGAGACTCTAGTAGTTTCCCAAGGCAGGCCGGCACATCAACATGATGCTCCTGTGAATACTCCCATCTATATGACTTCTACCTTTCGTGGCGGAAAGACCGTGGATACCCTGAACGACAAGGTTTATGCGCGCTTTCATAATCCTTCGTGGGAAGATTTAGAAGAAGTTATCGCTTCATTAGAAGACGCGGAGCTTCCCGGTTTGATGTTTGCTTCGGGCATGGCGGCTGTAGCGGCGGTTGAAGATTTGGTTCCTGTGGGATCTGTCATTCTACTTCCTCGTCATACCTATATGGCATCAATTTCTTTGGCGCTTAAGCTTCAGCGACGGGGTATCTGTGAAGTAATTCGTTATGATCTTGAAAATACTGAGCAAACGATAGAGACCATGAAAGCTGCGGCTTCGGCGCGTGGTGTGACAGCCGAAAATGTGGATTACCGTGCGCCGAAAGTTCTCATGTGGTTAGAGAGCCCCACCAATCCCATGCTGGAGGTTGCTGATTTAAAGGTGCTTCTGCCAGAAGCAAAGAAACTGGGGATTGTAACCGCCGTAGATAATACCTTTTCCACTCCCTTAGCCCAGAAACCGCTGACTTTAGGCGCGGATATTGTGGTGCACTCAGCCACAAAATTTATTGCAGGACACTCGGATGTAGTGCTGGGGTTGGCTATCACGAACCATCCCGAACTGCGCGCGATGATGCTGGAGCACCGTACCCTCAACGGGTCAATCGCTGGACCCTTCGAAGCATTTTTAGCCCTAAGAGGTGTCCGCACCTTGGCTCTTCGGGTAGAACGTTCAATGGCGAATGCCCAGGTGCTCGCAGAGCGACTGACGAAGCATCCTCGGGTGAGAGAGGTCCGTTATCCCGGACTCCCCAACGATCCCTTCCATGCGGTAGCTACCTCACAGATGAATGGGTTTGGAGCAATTCTATGTGTAGTCCTCGAAGCGAATGCGCAGGAAACAGACGCCGTAGTAGAAAAATTGAAAATCTGGACTCCCGCAACCTCCTTGGGCGGAGTCGAATCGCTGATAGAACGCCGTCGTCGCCATCTGTCTGAACCAGATTCAATTCCCGAATCGTTACTTCGTCTTTCTGTTGGCATCGAAAATGTTGATGATCTCTATAACGATCTTAACCAAGCTCTTGCCAGCATCGTCTGATCCACCCAGATTCGATAGGCTTGTCTTGTGAGTCCAATTATTTTAGTTTCCCTGGTCGATACTCTCATCGGCACCGTTTTTGCTCTGGTCATTGCAGTAATGTCCGTGTGGGCACTAATTGTGGCGCTTCAGGCAACGAATTACGCTTATGAGAGTGCTGGCAAGCGCACCAAAACTTTCTGGGTGGCGGTCACTGCAGCTTGCGCAGTTTTCTCGGTATTTAGTCTTTACACAACTTTTTTGGGGGCTGGCTCTAGCTGGCTCATCCAGCTGATAGCCGCCACTGCTGCTGGGGTGTTCCTTGCGGACGTGCGCCCGGCGGTTGCGGTGCGTCGTCGGCGGTAACTCCCATATCTATTTATGTGGGAATGCTTTTGATTATGTGGCAAAAGTGAAAGAATGAGGTTATGACATACAAATTGGTATTGCTCCGTCACGGACAGTCAGAATGGAATGAAAAGAACCTTTTCACCGGTTGGGTAGATGTTCCCCTGACCGCTAAAGGTATGGAAGAAGCATCTCGCGGTGGTCAGATGTTGAAGGATCGCGAGATTCTTCCCGACGTCGTTCACACCTCTCTTCAGCGCCGCGCTATCAACACCGCAAACCTTGCGCTTGATTCCGCAGATCGCCTCTGGATTCCTGTCAAGCGCTCCTGGCGTTTGAACGAGCGTCACTACGGTGCGCTCCAGGGCAAAGATAAGAGCCAGATTCGCGAGCAGTACGGTGAAGAGCAGTTCATGCAGTGGCGTCGTTCTTACGATGTACCCCCACCGGCAATTGATGATGACGACGATTTCTCCCAGGCTCACGATCCTCGTTATGCCGATGTTAAGAACGCTCCTCGTACCGAGTGCCTCAAAGACGTTCTAGAGCGTATGCTTCCCTACTGGGAATCAGACGTGAAGCCTGATTTGGAAGCTGGCAAGACCGTTTTGATTGCTGCTCACGGTAACTCTTTGCGTGCGCTAGTAAAGAATCTCGATGGTATTTCGGACGACGAAATCTCGGGTCTGAACATTCCTACCGGTATCCCGCTTTACTACGAGCTGGACGAAAACTTCAAGCCTGTAACCGCAGGTGGCGAATACTTGGATCCTGAGGCAGCAAAGATTGCGATTGCAGCAGTTGCTAACCAGGGTAAGAAGTAATTCTTTGAAGTTCTAGGTTATGCCAAAGGGCTCGTTCCACTTCGGTGGAACGAGCCCTTTGCTATGCCGTAATTGAGTAATACTGCTGGAATGTGCCAGCAGTAGTGGTTTTAGCTCCAGTCGCCGGTGACTAGGTAGGCTTCCTTGCGAGCTACAGAAACCCCGTGATCGCCAAAGCGCTCTAGGTAGCGGCTGGCGAGGGTCACGTCCACGGTGACCTGTGCCGAGTAGTTCCAGTCTTCAGCGTTCAGGGTTTTGAAGACTTCGCGGTGTAGCTCGTTGATGCGAGCCTTGTGAGCTGAGATTTCTTCGGAGTAGGTGAGATCCTTGGAATCAAGGAGCTTGATGACGGCGTCGATAATCTTCAAATCGAGCTCTACCATCTGTTCGAAGATGGGGGAGATAGATGCGGTCAGAGCTTTCTCGGGGAAGCGCATACGAGCAATCTGGGCGATGTGGCGTGCAAGGTCACCCATGCGCTCTAGTGACGAGCTCATGCGCAATGCCGCTACGATGTGGCGCAAATCGGAGGCTACGGGGCCCTGCAGAGCCAGGATGTCGATGGCGCGTTCGTCGAGCTGGGTCTGTAGAAAGTCGATGCGGGCATCGTTTGAGATTACTTCTTCAGCTTTGTCAATGTCTGCGTTGAGGAAGGATTCCGATGCGCCTACGAGTGCTTGTTTGACCAGGGTTGCAATTTGGATGAGTTCTTCGCCAACCTGGTGAAGTTCTGCTTGAAAGACTTTACGCACGTGCGCTGTCCTCTCGGGTTGAGTAGTTGGTCGTGGGCGGGCGGGGTCCCGAAATACGGCGCGGGTGCCCACACGTCTTTATAGCTTCCCAAAAATGAGTAAATAAATCGGGTGCTCTAAGTAAACGTTAGTTGAATCCGACGGGAACTTGCACTCTCGTGGGGTCTGGGGGGAAGTTTTTGTCGATAAGGTAGAAGGCGTGGATTCATTCCTCATTATTTTATTTTCGGTTTTGGTGGGCCTGTTCGTCGGTGTGTTGAGTATGTGGGCGGTCAACAAGAGTGATCGTGATCGTGCTCAGTGGGCCGATGTTGAAGAGCCAAGTATTAGTGACGGTGCAGCGGAGGTGCTGGCCGTTATTGGTCGTGCCTATGTGATTGTTGATGCGGTTGACGGTGTGGTTCAGGCTTCTCCGGGCGCGTATGCGCTGGGTCTGGTGAAGGGCCACACGATTGTTTCGCAAGAGCTGGTGGAAATGATTCACCGGGTGCGAAGCCGTGGCATCATTGTGGAGCGGGAAATAAAAATTACGCGTGGTACGGTCAATAGGACCCAGCTGGTGATTGATTTGCGAATCGCGCCGGTGGGGGACGAATACATTCTGGTTCTTGCCGATGACCGTACTGAAATTGCGCGTGTGCAGGAGGTTCGTAATGACTTCGTGGCGAACGTATCTCACGAGTTAAAGACTCCTGTGGGCGCAATCGGTTTGATGGCGGAGGCAATTGAGTCTTCTGCAGACGATGAAGAGTCCGTAAAGTATTTCTCTACCCGTTTGCAGAAAGAATCTAAGCGTTTAGCTGCGCTGGTGCAGGACGTCATTGAGCTTTCTCGTTTGCAATCTACCGACGTCGTGCGGCAGTCCAAGCTAGTCGACGTGAATAACCTAGTGGCCAGCGCGGTGGATTATAACCGGATTATGGCGGAGGGTAAAGACATCCAGCTGTTGGTGGGTGGACGGGCGCGCCGTCCTATCCACGGAGATCCCGAGCTTTTGGGTACGGCGTTGCGTAACCTGGTGGAGAACGCTATCCGTTATTCGCCAGAGAAAACAAAAGTCGGAATCGGTATCACCGAGAAAAACGGACAGATTAAGATATCTGTTAAGGACCAGGGCCCTGGCATCCCCGAGGATGAGCAGGATCGTATTTTTGAGCGTTTCTACCGGGTTGATCCGGCGCGTTCGCGTCAGACTGGTGGCACGGGCTTAGGTTTGTCCATTGTGAAGCATGTGATGGGCCAACACGGTGGAGAAATTACGCTGTGGTCTATCCCCGGTGAAGGTTCTACTTTCACCATGACTCTGCCCGCTGTGGATGAGCAGAGCGAACAAGATTTGCTGGGACCTGATATTGAGGGTACTCAGACGGTGAGCGCTAAGAAGCTCACGACGCCTGGCGGAGGTTCCGTTTCGGCGCTGAAGAAGAAGGACGCAAACTAGTGACCAGAATTTTGGTTGTTGAAGACGAAGAAGCATTGAGCGAGCCGCTTGCGTTTTTGCTAGGCCGCGAAGGTTTTGAAGTTCAGGTTGTAGATAACGGTGTCGACGCCGTCACTGAGTTTGAACATAACGGTGCTGATTTGGTGTTGCTGGATGTGATGCTTCCTGGACAGTCTGGCATGGAAGTGTGCAAGCAGTTGCGTGCGATTTCGGCAGTTCCGATTATCATGCTGACCGCTAAGGATTCTGAGATTGATAAGGTCTTGGGTCTTGAGCTTGGCGCCGATGATTATGTGACTAAGCCTTATTCTTCGCGCGAATTAATTGCACGCGTGCGCGCGGTGTTACGGCGTCAGCATGAAGGCGAAGAAGTTTCTACGAATGCGGTGGAATCGGGTCCGGTGCGTATGGACATTGAGCGCCATGTGGTCACTGTTTCTGGTGAGATTGTGGCGATGCCGCTCAAAGAATTTGAGCTGCTAGAAATGCTCCTGCGCAACGCCGGTCGAGTACTGACTCGTTCACAGCTTATTGACCGGGTGTGGGGCTCAGATTACGTGGGGGATACGAAAACTTTGGACGTTCATATCAAGCGTTTGCGGTCCAAGATTGAACCTGATCCTTCGGTGCCTCGTTATGTGGTGACTGTTCGCGGTCTGGGTTATAAGTTCGAGCCCTAAAGAATCGTGAACATCGAATAAAGCGAGGGTCCTTACCTACCGGGTAAGGACCCTCGCTTTGGTCTCCATCTGGATGAAGCCTATGTGTTACTGAGCAGGAGTAGTCTCCACGGGAGCGGACTCGTTGCCGTTAGGAGCGGAGGTCGATGCTGCAGAGGATTCAGCAGACGCCGCGTTAGGCAGGTAAGGTGCGTATTCTTCGAGGGTGTCGTCGAGGACAGGGATGTTCATCGTGGTGTTATCGGATCCGGCAGTTACCTTGATGTTTTCTAAGATCAAACCGGGGTTAGCGCCAGAGGGGGAGACGATGAGCTTGTGGGCATCGTCTTCCAACCGGACGGCTTCGCCAGGCTTGACGGTTACTGATTTCGCACCGGACTCGAAGTTGAAATCAACGGTGACGTCGTTCTTGCCGTTGTTGATGATGGAGCCCAGCACACGACCGTCTGACTTTTCATTTTCGGCGATAACCATGATGTTGCGAAGGTCAATGTCTGCTACATCTGCGTTGACGCCATCGGAAGCGGCGTAGTGAATGGTGGTGGGCTGGCGATGGATATAGCCACAGCCGGTTGCTGAAAGCAAAGCGACTGCTAGGGCAGCGCCCGCGCCAGCGCGCTTGAGGGTGGAAGTTGCAAACTTCACGGCATGAACTCCTTGATGGTCATGAACTCTTCTATCCCAGTGAATGTGTGTGTTCTCCAGATAGAGATTAAATACAGAGTCTTTCGTGTACATTCTAACGGCTTATAGACAGAACGTCTGTATCGCGTGGCTTTCGAGTTGCAAAAGGGTGCAAGAAAGGCTTAACTGTTACGTAAGGATGCCCCTACTGTGCCTCGTGATAGAATAGGTACGCTGAAAGGGGTTTATCCATATGCTTTTTGAGGTTGGCGAAACAGTCGTATATCCTCACCACGGTGCTGCAACGATCGAAGAGGTCAAGATGCGCAAAATTCGTGGCGAAGAAAAAATGTACCTAAAACTCAAAGTCGCGCAGGGCGATTTGGTGATTGAGGTACCTGCTGAAAATGTTGACATGGTGGGTATGCGTGATGTCGTTGACGAACGCGGTCTGCAGGAAGTCATCGACGTTTTGCAGGCAACCGATACTGAAGAAGCCGCTAACTGGTCACGTCGTTACAAGGCGAACGTTGAAAAATTGGCTTCTGGTGATGTTTTGAAGGTCGCTGAAGTAGTTCGTGACCTGTGGCGTCGTGAAAATGACCGTGGTCTATCTGCAGGTGAAAAGCGCATGCTGGCTAAGGCTCGTCAGATTCTTTCCTCCGAGGTTGCTTTGGCGAAGGACATCGATGAGGCGACTGCCGAGGGCGAGCTCGATAAGATTCTTGAGGCAGTTTAGGCTATAGAGTTTCTTCTGCTTCATCATATTTCAGGTAAGCTTCTGCTGTGATGGAGACCAATACTTTTTTGACGACGGCGAATGATTCTGTTGCTTCCGGGCAACGGGTCTTCGCCGTCGTTGTTGTTGCTGCAGGCTCTGGAAGCCGATTGGGTTACGGTTTGCCCAAGGCACAGGTACCCGTTGCAGGTAAGGAACTGTTGCGGTGGGCACTGGAAGGTGTGAAGGCCACGGGATTGGCATCACGTCTTATCGTGACGGTTCCCGCTGGCGATACTGCGTTGACGGCTATTGCTGAGGAATTTGGTGCTTTGGCTGTCACAGGCGGCGCTACCCGTGCTGAATCAGTGGTGGCTGCGCTTAACGCGATTAATCGGGCTCCTGCGCAAGGGGGGATGAGCGATTCTGATCCCGATGCTGTTTTGGTTCATGACTGCGCTCGTTGCTTTACGCCGGTTGAAGCTTTTCACGCTGTAGCGCAGGCCCTCGAATCTGGCGAAAAAGCAGTGATTCCCGTGGTCCCCGTCGTAGATACGGTGAAGTCGGTCGATTCGGATGAGTACGTTTCCGGAACCCCCGCTCGTTCTCAGTTACGCGCTGTACAGACTCCCCAGGGGTTTGATCTTTATACCCTCTTAGCTGCGTATGCGAAGGCATCGCAACAGGGTTTGGCAGAGAGTATTACAGATGATGCGATGCTCGCAGAGACTATGGGCATCCCCGTATTGTGCGTTGCCGGTTCCGAGGACTCTTTCAAAATTACTACTCGTTTAGACTTGGCACTTGCCCGCGCCCTGTATGAAAAGGAGAACTCATGATTATTCCCCGTACCGGCATTGGTATTGATGTTCATGCTTTTGGCGAAGAAGGTACTGAGCTGTGGGTCGCTGGTTTGCATTGGCCGGGAGAGTTAGGACTAAGCGGTCATTCGGACGGCGACGTCGTGGCGCACGCTGCAGCGGACGCGCTCTTTTCAGCCTCCGGTACCGGTGATCTTGGTTCTAACTTTGGAGTCGATCGTCCGGATATGAAGGGTGCCTCAGGGGTGCTCATTCTGAGTGAAGCGGCGGCGATTGTGCGAGAGGCTGGTTTCGAGATTGGAAACGTGGCTATACAGCTGATTGGCAATCGGCCTAAGTTCGCGCCGCGTCGTGATGAAGCGAATCAGGCGCTCACAGAAGCTGCAGGTGCTCCCGTTACCGTGACCGCAACTACTACTGACAAACTGGGGTTAACCGGTAGATCTGAGGGCGTAGCAGCATTGGCTACGGCGCTGGTCTATCCAAAGAATTCTTAAGGATGCCGGGGTACGCAACGTGTTTGATTTCTGTCAGTATTTCTTCGGCATGCTGCGTGAAAAGTGAAGCATGACCGCGTCCGGGGAAAGAACGAACGGTGGCGTTTAGCTCTTGCCCTTGGGAGTAAGCCCCTTCTTTGCTGATGACTTGATCTCGTTCGCCCACCCATACCACGGTAGAGAAATGCTTTCTTGCCTGCTCAGGGGGTATGCCCCACTCACCGTAGATAGCTGTGTAATCTTGGATGGCGCCGCGAAAACTATGCTCAAATGCATGGGAATGCGAATGAATGAAACTTTCGATTGCTCTTGCTCGTTTAGTGCGTATATGTAAGAGACGGCGGCTAAGCGGAAGTAGCAGGTTGTTGTGGAGAAGGTATTGAAGTCTCATCATTACAGGGATGGATCGTTCTTCGACGCGCGCAAACACACCTTCTTCAGGGGTGTAGGGGGCGATAAGCCCCAGGGCAGAAACTTTCTGTGGAAATGCCGTTGCACAGGCTAGCGCGTACGGTGTCCCTCCTGAATATCCCAATACTAGGCACTGGGTAATTTGAAGTGCATCCAGGATTTCTGCGGCATCAGCGGCCCAATCTTGCACGGTGCGATGGGGCGTCAAGGTGCTTCCCCCGCACCCCGGTCGGTCAGGAGCAATAAGTAGAATCTTTTTCTCGCGAGCAACCCGATCAAAAATTTGCGCTTCCCGGCCTGATCCCGGTGTCCCGTGGCAATAAAGAGCTACTGTCTGGGGATTTTCATTCTCCCCAAATTCATGCCATTCGGCGATTCTGCCGTCGCGAAGAACGATGCGGCGTGTTCTGCCGATGCGCAGCGCAGTATTGTGTGTGGAAGTCATGATAGGCACCTAAAATTCATCACCACTAGGAGCGTTTTTGCCGTCGCACCCATGATGAAAGCGAAAACTATATAGGTAAGCGTATCGGTTTCCTTGTCCTGTGAAACCTGGATTTTTACGGTGTACTACGCCCGCTCTTGCTGTTACCGCTAAACTGGTGCCTGTGACTATGCGTTTTTACGATACAGCGACAGCAACCATTCGAGATTTTGAGCCCGTTCGCTCCGGGGAGGCTAGCCTCTACTATTGTGGCGCCACTGTGCAGGGGGCTCCTCATATCGGACATGTTCGTTCGGCTCTGGTCTTTGACCAGCTTTCGCGTTGGTTGACCTACCGCGGGCTGAAAGTAACGACCGTTCGTAATGTCACGGATATTGACGACAAAATTTTGGCTAACTCAAACCGCTCTTTCGAAGAAGGGTTTGAGGGAGAGTTTCCCGGCGAAGAGTGGTGGGCGCTTGCCTATCGTTTTGAAAAGGTTTTCGCTCAGGCGTATGAATCGCTGGGTATCACACCTCCTACATATGAACCACGCGCAACGGGGCATATCCCCGAGATGCATGCCCTTATTCAGCGGTTGATTGATGAGGGTCATGCTTACCCCGCTTTAGATGATTCCGGAGATGTCTATTTCGACGTTAAGTCGTGGCCTCAGTATGGTGCTCTGACCCATCAGAAGTTAGATGAGCTGAAAGACGCCGAAGATGCGGATCCTCGCGGTAAGCGAGACCCTCGTGATTTCGCGCTATGGAAGGGCTATAAAGTAGGCGAACCGGAAACCGCCGCATGGGATTCGCCGTGGGGTCGGGGACGGCCGGGCTGGCATCTGGAATGCTCGGCAATGGCAGGTAAATACTTGGGCGCTCGTTTTGATATTCACGGTGGCGGATTAGATTTGCGCTTCCCCCATCACGAAAATGAATTGGCTCAGTCTACGGCTGCCGGCGATAACTTCGCGAATTTCTGGCTTCATAATGGGCTAGTAACTTTCGAGGGCGAAAAGATGTCAAAATCCATAGGCAACACTGTATCGCCTGCAGATATGTTGCAGACCGCGCGTCCTTTGGTAGTTCGTTATTACCTGGGGCAGGCACATTACCGGTCGGTGCTGGACTACCGCCCTACTTCTTTAGAAGAAGCTAAGGTTGCGGTGGAGCGTATCGAAGCCTTTATTGCGCAGAATCTTGAAGGTATTAACCAGCACGCCGAGGTTCCTGGAGAGTTCGCGGCAGCGATGGACGATGATCTCAATATTCCCCGCGCGCTCGCGGTGCTTCACGAGAAGGTACGTGAAGGTAACGCTGAACGAGCTCAGGGCGCTGATGCAACTGGTATCGCCTCCCAAGTCTTCGCTATGGCAAAGGTACTGGGGTTGACTCAACTGATGAGTTTTGCAGGAAGCAGCGCCTCATCCGATGCTGAACATGCGGCTTTGGACTCGCTGATTCAAACGATGCTGGCGCAACGAACCGACGCTCGTGCCCGGAAGGATTGGGCAGCGGCAGATCAGATACGCGACGCGCTCGCAGAGGCTGGAATTACTATTAAGGACGGCGTAGAAGGCTCGTCCTGGTCTATCAGCTAGCGCACATTTTGGTGTAGTTGGTGTTTTATTCGACTACGCTATTGAAGATTCACAAACTTTAATTTTCTATATAGTTCTGCCACACCTGAGGGCTGAGCAACAAAAGAGGTTTTCATGGCTAAAGCAGGTCGCCGTCCCGGCGCAACAAACGCAAAGAAGGGTCCCACTAAGGGCACCGGCGGTAAGAACCGTCGTTCGCTTGAGGGCAAGGGTCCGACTCCCAAGGCTGAGGATCGTCCTTATCACAAGGCTTATAAGATGAAGCGTGCTGCTGAGCGCCGCCAGGCGGGTCAGCATTCGCGCCCTCAGCAACGTTTGGGCGGTAAGCGTACCAGCGAGGAATTGGTGACCGGCCGTAATGCTGTGCTGGAGGCTTTGAAGACTGAAATTCCTGCTAAGCATCTTTTCGTCATGAGCCATATTGAGGCTGATGAGCGAGTTAAAGAAATCATTAAGATTGCGAATCAAGAAGATTTGCCCTTGTTGGAGATTTCTCGTGGTGAGTTGGATAGGCTGACTGAGGGGTCTGTGCACCAGGGCGTGGCTCTGCAGATTCCTCCGTATAAGTATCCCGATGCTACTGATTTGATTCTGACTACTATGGAGAAATTCCATGAAGGTCAGCTTTCGACTCCTCCGCTTTTTGTGGCTTTGGATGGCATTACCGATCCTCGTAACCTGGGTGCGATTATTCGTAGCGTGTCAGCGTTCAATGGCGACGGCGTCGTCATTCCAGAGCGTCGTTCCGCTGCTGTTACTGCTTCGGCGTGGAAGACTTCTGCAGGCGCGGCTGCTCGTATTCCGGTAGCGATGGCAACTAACCTCACTCGTGTGGTTCAGCAGGCTAAAGATTCTGGTGTGTTCGTTGTTGGTTTGGACGGCGGTGGGGACATCGAGCTTCCTAACCTTGAACTTGCATCGGAGCCGCTGATGATTGTGGTTGGTTCTGAGGGTAAGGGCTTGTCTCGATTGGTGACTGAGAACTGCGATCAGATTGTTTCGATTCCGATTAGCTCTGCCATGGAGTCGTTGAATGCGGCAACTGCGGTCAGTATTTCATTGTATGAGGTTTCTCGGCGTCGTGCTCAGGGTAAGTAACTAGACTGAGTAGATGTAAAGGCGGGGAGTATCAATAGATACTCCCCGCCTTTATGTATCGCTAAGGTAATTCGTTAATCGAAGAAATTTCAGTGGATGGCGGAATAGTGACCAATGTGAACCATTCTCCGTAGGGAGCTAATCTAATCCAATTGGGTAGCCAATGAGGATCAGAGATATGCCCATCCATTTGGACTTCCTCAATCCCACGGTGTGCGAGAATGTCAAGTGTTCTGCGAAGGCAGCTTTGAATGATTTGTTCTCCATGGGGAGTGTTGCAGGAGGCTGTTTCGCCCATGAGCAATGGTTTACCGTCAACTATGTAGGTGGCGACGAAACCTTCAATGGAACCGCTGGAGCTGTAGACAATACTGGTAGCTTCTTTATCTATATCTTCTAATGCCTCACGTTGCAGAGTGAGTTGGTGCTCGCCTGATACAGGAGCCCATAGCTCATGGGTCCATTCATACATATCCACGTAGGCACGTTGAAAGATGTCTTGTTGTTCGCAGCGCAAAGCCTCTGCTGGAAACGTGAGGGTGAGTTCTTCTCGATGGATAAGCCTAGCCCTATCTGGAGGAACAACTTGTCGGGTGTATGCCCCTAGTTTGTGAGCGAAAGCAAGAGAGCCGGTATGAAGGTAGTTCCTGTAGGTAAAAGGAATATCTCGATGTCGCAATTGACTAACGAGTCTAAATACTTCGAAACCTAGCCCTTGACGACGGCGTTTTGGAGCGACTTCGATATACAGCCAGTACTCACTAGCGTGAGCTTTAGACGTATACTATTCAGCTATTGCTACTAGTTTTTCGTCGTGGAAGACGGCGAGAGCTCGCGTATCTAAATCTCTTATCTGGTCAGAACTTATACCCCGCATAGCAACCCATGCGGGTAAGGAAGCTTTAATCTCGGAGGTAAGCCAGCGATAGTAGAGGGTCATGATTCTAAGGTAGTTATCGATTGTTGCCGAGCTGGTTAAACTTCAGGGGAAATCTCCATTAAATGTGGTTTGTGACGCATTTATGACGTCATTCTGGGTGAATTTAGGGAGTTGCAAGAGTGGAAAACGCACATTTGAAGATAATTTGAAATCTTTTTGAAAATCTTTTTGGCCCTAAAAACCTTGATAATTAGCGGTGAAATCGATAATCACACAGTTGTAAGTTAGCTAGCACACTACTTTTCGAGTTGCAAGGCTATCTGGGGGTGCGTATAGTTATGGGAGTCGCAAGGGCACGAAGCGAAAAACTTCGAACCGAAGCGAACGTCGAAATTACATAGGGTGTTGAAGAGATGAAGAAAAGATAAACTTCATCGCTTTGTTATGTGGTGTGTTTCACGGTTGTTCGTGTTGCATGGTCGCTGGACACCTGGTAAGCTAGACGAGTTGCCCCGATGAGGGTAACGAAAAATGTAAACAAGATGTTGACTGACGTTCTGCAGTTGCCACGATATGAGTGGTGTGATTGGTTCGTGTGGTTTGTTGTTTGAGAACTCAATAGTGTGCTTTGTTCAATAAATGGCCTCCTTTTCTCATAAATATTGGGGAGGCTTATTGACTGAAACTGATACCAAATATTTATATGTATTTTTGAATACCTTTTGGTTATCAGAATGACAGCTTGAAGCAGTGATGAGTCACCGTACCCCGTGTGGCGTTTGAATCATTGTTTCGTTTTTATTTTGAGATCAGGTTATTCAAGCTTTTTTGTTTTCTAACGGAGAGTTTGATCCTGGCTCAGGACGAACGCTGGCGGCGTGCTTAACACATGCAAGTCGAACGATGAAGACTGGTGCTTGCACTGGTTGGATTAGTGGCGAACGGGTGAGTAATACGTGAGTAACCTGCCTTTGACTCTGGGATAAGCCTGGGAAACTGGGTCTAATACCGGATATGACAAGGAACCGCATGGTTTTTTGTGGAAAGGGTTTGTACTGGTTTTAGATGGGCTCACGGCCTATCAGCTTGTTGGTGGGGTAATGGCTCACCAAGGCGACGACGGGTAGCCGGCCTGAGAGGGTGACCGGCCACACT
>NZ_LXTU01000022.1:0-10956 GCF_001683935.1 Rothia sp. ND6WE1A
CCCGCCAGCAGGCGATTGAGCGCTCGCGTCGCGCCCTGGCAGAGCTGGTCATTGAAGGTATGCCCACGGTGGCGAACTTCCACCGCCAGGTCTTGACCGAGCCGGCTTTTGCCGCTGAAACTGCTGAAGATTTCACAGTCCACACCCGCTGGATTGAGACCGAATTCAACAACACCCTCAAGCCCTACGACGGCGGGTTCGGTAACGTTGATGCAGACGAAGATGACCGGCAAAAGGTAGTGGTTGAAGTCAACGGCAAGCGCATGGAAATTCTCATGCCCCAGCTTGGATCTGCGCCGTCTACCAAGGCTCCTGCTGCAGCGAAGAAGCGTAAAGAGCGTTCCGCCCGCGCCGTCTCGACTAATTCCAACGAGCTGACCTCACCCATGCAGGGAACTATCGTCAAGGTCGCAGTCAAGGACGGCGCTAAGGTAGCTGAAGGTGATCTCATCGTGGTTCTTGAAGCCATGAAGATGGAGCAGCCCATCACCGCGCACAAGGCAGGCAAAGTTGCTGGTCTCAAGCTGAAAACCGGGGAAACGGTTTCAGCCGGTTCGGTGATTGCAACTATCAAGTAAGCGTCTGAGCACAGCGTTTCAAAAGCGGAAATTCCTGAGCGGGAGTTTCCGCTTTTGTGCTCTCACCTGCCGGTTTATGCCTGATGAGTCTCAATATTTGAAAATACCCTGCACGGTTTCGCTCAGCGTACATACAGTTACCTGGCATACACATTTAGTTTGAGCAAGGGGTTTTTATGATGTCGCAACCGTCTTCGAACACTGCTGCCCAGACGTCCGTGCCGCGTTCACGCATCATCACGGCGTCATTGGTGGGCACCACCATCGAGTTCTATGACTTTTACATTTATGCCACCGCAGCTGTAGCTGTGTTCCCCGCCCTCTTCTTTATTGGGGCAAATGAGACGGCGAAGTTGCTGGCGTCGATGGCGACGTTCGGCGCGGCCTTTGTGGCTCGTCCGATTGGTTCGGTAGTTTTTGGGCATTTTGGCGACCGAATCGGTCGTAAAGCTACCCTGGTGGGTGCGCTGCTCACGATGGGTATTGCCACCTTCTTGATTGGTTTACTGCCCACATACCACCAGATAGCGCTGTGGGCCCCTGCCATGCTCACCATTTTGCGTTTCTGCCAGGGTCTAGGACTCGGCGGCGAATGGTCGGGCGCGGCACTGCTCGCTACCGAATACGCTGAAGAAGGCAAACGCGCCCGCGCAGCGATGTGGCCTCAGTTAGGCGCCCCATTCGGCTTTATCCTTGCCAACGGTTTTGTGCTGGTTCTGACGTCACTGTTGAATTTCAATTCAGCACGCGATGCGGGAAATCTCGATCACGACTTCTTGGTCTGGGGCTGGCGTATTCCTTTCCTAGCGTCCATCGTGATGGTGCTGGTTGGGCTGTACGTGCGCGTCAAGCTCGAAGAAACCCCGGTCTTCTCGCAAGCTGTGCAGAACAATGAGAAAGTGAAGACTCCGCTGGTAGAGGCGTTCAAGACCTCCTGGTGGCCCATGATTCAGGGAACGTTCATCATGGTTGCTTGCTATGTACTTTTCTATTTGATGACTGCTTGGATTCTCTCTTACGGCATCGGCAAGGTTGAAAGCGGCGGGTTGGGTATCCCCTATCACCAGTTCCTCATCATCCAACTTATCTCCATTCTGTTCTTTGCCGCCGGTGTGCCTGTCTCTGGCTGGTGGGCTGATAAGGCAGGACGCCGCCAGCAACAGTTAATTACCACAACACTGATGGTGCTATTCGGCCTGTCTTTCCGGTTCGTGATGGCACCTGAGGTAGTTGGAACCGGCGCCAACGCCAACATCACGCAAATCATTATCTTCATGTCGGTGGGCATGGCGCTGATGGGCCTAACCTTCGGTTCAATGTCGGCATACCTGCCCGAGCTTTTTCCAACCAATGTGCGTTACACCGGGTCGGGAATTTCCTATAACGTCGCTTCTATTCTGGGTGCAGCGCTCACCCCGTTTGTGGCTGTCTGGCTGAACGCCCATTGGGGTGTAGGAGCGGTCGGCGCGTATCTTGCGTTCGCTTCGGTTATTTCTATCGTCTTTATCTTGCTCACGCACGAAACACGGGACGTCGACATGTATGCAGCGAATCCCCGCGACTCCATCCGCCCATCCTAAAATTCATTCTCAGAGCACGCGAAAAGCGGGGCGAGATTTCTTTTCAGAATCCCCGCCCCGCTTTTATCTTAGAACCGCTAGATGTATCGCGTTCTAGTTCTGCGACTCAGCGTTGTGCAGATGACGAGCCGCCTCAGCAATCGAGCCGGACAGCGAAGGATAGACGTTGAAGGTCTCAGCAATATCATCCACATGCAGCTTGTTATCAATAGCGAGTGCAATGGAAAAGATAAGTTCGGACGCACGCGGACCCACAACCACACCGCCAATGACAGTTCCCGAATGCTTGCGGGCAAAAATTTTCACAAAACCATCTTTGACCGCCATCATCTTGGCGCGAGCGTTAGTGGTCAATGACATCATGACCATATCTGCTTGGTATTTGCCTGAGGCTATTTCTGCCTCGCTGACACCCACCGTTGCGATTTCAGGGGAGGTAAAGATGTTCGATGCCACCAAGTGAGTACGCAAAGGCTTCACCGAATCACCCATCATGTGCGCAATAGCCACACGCCCCTGCATACCTGCCACCGAAGCCAGCGGGTAGACTCCGGTACAGTCACCGGCAGCGTAGATGTTAGGAATGTTGGTACGCGAAACGCGGTCAACGGAAATATGACCTGATTCGGTCGTCTCCACTCCAGCCGCTTCCAAGCCCAGGTTCTCCGTATTGGGGATAGAACCCACGGCAATGAGCACGTGGGAGCCGGACACTTTTCGCCCGTCGCTCAACGTAACAATCACGCCTTCGCCGTCCTCGGTATATTCCGCCGATTCAGCACGCGAGCGCGGCATGACCTTCACTCCGCGGCGGTCAAAAACGTTCTCCAGAACCTTCGCGGCGTCTTCGTCCTCGCCAGGAAGCACCTGATCACGCGAAGAAATCAGCGTGACGTCTGAACCTAAGCCATTGTAGGCTGAGGCGAATTCGGCACCGGTCACACCTGAACCCACCACGATCAGTTTTTCGGGGACTTCTTCGAGGTTGTAGAGCTGAGTCCAGTTCAAGATGCGGTGGCCGTCTGGCTTAGCCGTAGCTAGCTCGCGAGGATGGGTACCCACCGCCAGCAAAATATAGGCAGTCTCTAGCTGGTACACCAGGCCTTCGGAGTCGGTCACCTCAACGGTGTGCTCATCTACGAGCTTTCCGCGACCTTTAATTACCTTGATGCCGCTACGCTCCAGCGTGCGCTTAATATCCGCAGACTGAGACTCTGCCAAGCGAAGCAAACGCTGGTTCACCTTGGTCATGTCCACATGAGGGGTCTGCAAAGAACCACGCTCGCCCAGGGTAATCCCCAAATCAGCCGCTTCAGAGATACGCGCCATCAAATCTGCTGATGCGATGAGGGTCTTTGAGGGAACGACGTCGGTCAAAACCGCCGAGCCGCCAAAACCTTTGTCTTCGATAATGGTGACGTCTGCACCGAGCGAGGAAGCTACCAGTGCAGCTTCGTATCCGCCGGGGCCTCCGCCGAGAATAATAATTTTGTGCGATGCATAATCTGTTTTAAGAGTCACATGTTCATTCTCTGCTAGATATGAAAATGGTTCAAATGAATACCGGGCAAAAAGTGCCTTTCTTTACCTCCCGCATCAGGTTTTTGGTAGGTTAGGCATGTGATGACACAGAAGAATTTGGACGCCGCTGGCCTCCCCACGCACCATGAGGACTACCCCGCAAACGCTCTAGCGCAAGAAGCTGCAGCCTATATTGCTGAAGCAACGGGAGTTGACCACCACGATATTGCACTGACATTAGGCTCCGGCTGGGGTGAGGCTGCCTCTCTCATCGGTGAGACTACCCACGAGATCTCCGCGGACCTGGTTCCCGGTTTTCACAAATCTGCGGTTGCTGGGCATCCAGGCATTCTCTCCTCTATTCTGACTCCTTCGGGCAAACGCGCTCTGGTTATCGGCGCACGTACTCACTTTTATGAAGGTCGAGGCGTTGACGCCGTCGTCCACGGTGTTCGGACTGCCGCAGCAGCCGGCGTCAAAACCATGATTTTGACCAACGGATGTGGCGGACTTAACCCCGACTATGAACCGGGCATGCCAGTGCTCATTTCAGACCACATCAACGCCACAGCGACTTCTCCTTTGCAGGGTGCACATTTTGTGGATCTCACCGACTTGTACTCACCACGAATCCGCGAAATCGCACGCAGCGTTGATTCGTCGTTGCTCGAAGGCGTTTACTATCAGACCTCCGGTCCCCACTACGAAACTCCAGCAGAAATTCGCATGATGCGCACTCTCGGCGCTGATTTGGTGGGCATGTCCACTGCGCTTGAGGCGATTGCCGCACGTGCTGCCGGACTAGAAGTTTTCGGTATTTCTTTGGTGACCAACATGGCTGCTGGTATTCAACAGACCTCCCTCAATCACGAAGAAGTAATCCAGGCAGGTAAGGACGCCGGTCCACGTATCTCGCAACTGCTCGCATCCATCATCGAGCAACTTTAAGGTTGCTGGCTTCACCAGTTAGCTAATTTTTATTTACAGTCAAGGGGAAAAAATGACTACCGCTTCACAGCTCTTAGAGCAGGCACAGCATTGGATGAGTATCGATCCTGATGAGCAAACTCGCACGCAGCTTCAGGACATCGTTGACCGCGTTGCCGCAGGTGACGATGCCGCTCTCGCCGACCTCAGCGACCGTTTCTCGGGAACGCTACAGTTCGGTACTGCCGGACTTCGCGCAGAACTAGGCGCCGGTCCTATGCGCATGAACCGGGTTGTTGTTCGCCGCGCAGCAGCAGGACTAGCCGCCTATGCCAACGAGCGCGCAACCGCCGAGAACTGGGATAAAATCACCGCCGTCGTCGGCTACGATGCCCGCTACAACTCCGATATTTTTGCAGAAGAAACGGCGGCAATCTTTGAAGCCGCAGGGATTCATACCCAGCTCATGCCTTCTGCCCTCCCCACCCCTGTGCTGGCGTGGGCAACCCGCGAATACAAAGCGGAAATCGGTGTAATGGTCACTGCCTCCCACAACCCGCCGAACGACAATGGATACAAGGTGTACCTCGGCGGCAACGCGGTGGAAGAGCACGCTTCAGGCGCTCAAATCGTTCCGCCCTTCGACGGCGAGATTGCCGGGCACATCTCACGAATCAGCGATTCCACCATTACCCTAGCTAAATCCGGCTGGGACATTCTGCCCGAAACAGTGGCAGATGACTACACCTCCCGCATCGGTGAGCTCACCGAACAGACAGAACGCAACTTGAGCATCGTCTACACCCCCATGCACGGCGTCGGCGGAAAAACCATGCTGGAAGTTCTGAACAACGCAGGTTTTGAGACGGTAGCACCCGTTGAAGAGCAGTTTGCGCCAGACCCCACGTTCCCCACGGTCTCCTTCCCCAACCCCGAAGAACCTGGCGCTCTCGATTTGGCATTTGCGCTCGCCCAAGAACGTGATGCAGATTTGATTATTGCCAATGACCCCGACGCCGACCGCGCAGCATTTGCTGTCTATGACCCGGCAGTGTACGCGTGGCGTCAGCTACGCGGCGATGAGATTGGCTCGCTCCTGGGCGTCGCTATGATTCAGCGCTTAGGCGATATTTCAGCGCTGAGCCCCGCTCCGGTTTTCGCAAACTCTATCGTTTCCTCCCGCCAGCTCGGTGCTATCGCTCGTGCTGCTGGCATTACGCACTTTGAAACTCTCACCGGATTCAAGTGGATTGCCCGCATTCAAAACCTTGCCTACGGTTACGAAGAGGCAATTGGCTACAGCGTGGCACCTGAAGCGGTGAAAGATAAAGACGGCATCTCAGCAGGTCTGATGGTTTCGCTCTTTGCCGAGCAACTCAAAAACGAAGGTTCATCCCTGATTGAGGTTCTGGATCAGATTTCTCGGGACTACGGTGTGTTTGCCACTGACCAGGTATCCATTCGTGTGGAGGACCTCTCGTTGATTGGCACTATGATGGGCTCGCTCCGCCTGAACGCCCCGGCAACCCTAGGCGGCTCTGCAGTCACCGAAACAGTTGATTTGACTGCAGGTAGTGAGAACTTGCCACCCACCGAAGGAATGCGCTTCCTCACCGAAGACAATTCGCGCGTCATTGTTCGCCCCTCCGGCACCGAGCCCAAACTCAAGTGCTACCTCGAAGTAATCCGCCCCGTTGCAGAAGGTGACGATCTGAAGCAGGCGCGCAAGCAAGCGCAAGAACAGCTGGGCAAAATCGCCGACGACGTACGCGCAGCTCTTGGTCTATAAGACACATAAAGAATGAAAGAAGAAATCATGGCTGAACTCTCCCGTGAAGAACTCGCGGCAATGATTGACCACACCATCTTGGCACCGAATGCCTCTGAAGCTGACGTACGCCGTCTGTGCAAAGAGGCAAAAAAATTTGGCTTTGCTTCGGTGTGTGCAAACCCCGTGTGGGCTCCCGTTTTGGCAGATGAGCTACAGGGCTCGGCTGTACTGGCATGTGTCGTAGTGGGCTTCCCCTTCGGAGCATCCGCCACCGAGGTCAAAACGTTTGAAGCAAAAACTGCAGTAGCCGCAGGTGCGCAAGAGGTCGATATGGTCATCAATATTGCCTCTGCAATTGCAGAAGATCGCGACGCCTTGGTTGCCGATATTTCAGCTGTCGCCCAGGCATGCCACGACGGCGCAGCAAAGCTGAAGGTCATTATCGAAACTTCTGAGTTGACCGACGCGCAGAAGGTTCTTGCATGTGAAGCGGCAGTTGAAGCAGGTGCCGACTTTGTGAAAACTTCCACCGGTTATTCTTCCTCCGGTGCTACCGCTGCCGATATTGCTCTGATGCGCAAGACTGTGGGGCCGGATATTGGTGTGAAAGCATCCGGCGGCGTCCGTACCCGCGAGCAAGCTCTGGAAATGATTGAAGCAGGAGCCAACCGTATTGGTGCTTCAAAGGGTATAACGATTATTGGTGCAGGCGAAGCGTCCGAGGGCTCCTACTACAAGGCCCGCTAAATTCTGGCAGAAGTAGAGGGGTGGGGAAATTTTATTAACACATCGTGCATAAGATTTCCCCACCGCCTATACTGGACAGTAAACACATACATTCCCCGTCTTTGAACGGGTACCTGATGGAGAGCATTGATGGCACATACCAATCAGCAAGATGCACAAGAACGTTCAAACGTGGAGTCTTTCGGCATGCAACGCGGCGCAGATAACCCTCGCGGTCCCCAGCACTCAGGCGAAGGTCGGCTCGGTGAAAACATCCTGCTGTTCGTCATTGCTATGGCTATTTTTGTCTTCGGCATTTTCACGCTAGGCTTCTACCCCGATGGCGGCTGGATGGTCTGGACTGGCTCCGTTGTTTTGATGATGGTCTCTTGGTTCGCTTCTTTCCACTTGCTTTCTTCCAAAACTAACAACCACACTGCGCAGAATAGCACTGATTTGAACCTGCTCTAATTCTTTAGATTCAGTCCATAAATAAAAGGTCCGCTTCTCTCCTAGGTGAGAGAAGCGGACCTTTTGCTGTACCCTTCTAGCTTTCGAAGATCGCCTTGAGGAAATCGCTGGTCCACTCAACCATGGCTTCGTCTTGGAGGTCTTTGCCGCCTACGCGCGCCGTCTTGGGCCGAGGAACTAGAATCTGCCACCGTTCGGTACCGGGAACCTGCTTGTGCAAAGAACCGGGGTACATTCTCGTAAGTCTCATCTGTTTGGAGTCTGGAAGATCGTTGACGGGATAGAAACGAACCTTAGGCCCCATCGCAACGATTTCTTTGATACCAGCAGCGCGAGCGCGCAGACGCAGGGAAGCGATACGGAAAAGATTTTCGGTAGCTTCCGGCACTTCACCGTATCGGTCCACCAACTCTTCGTGTGCCTCGGCGAGTTCCTTTTCGGTGAGTGCCTGGGCAATTTGCCGGTAGGCAGCCAAACGCAGACGTTCGGAGGAAACGTATTCGTGCGGTAAGTGGGCATTGACCGGTAGATCTACCTTGATTTCTGCCGGTGCGGCGTCGTCGTTCTCCCCGTGGAAATTAGCCACCGCTTCACCGACCAAGCGTAGGTAGAGGTCAAACCCCACGCCGGCAATATGACCGGATTGTTCGCCGCCGAGCAGGTTGCCTGCGCCGCGAATTTCAAGGTCTTTCATGGCAAGCTGCATGCCTGCGCCCAGTTCATTGTGGGTTGCCACAGCTTTGAGACGTTCGAGGGCGACTTCACCGAGCATTTTGTCTGAGGGATAGAGGAAGTAAGCATATGCGCGTTCGCGTCCACGCCCCACTCGACCGCGCAACTGGTGAAGCTGCGAGAGACCGTAGTTTTGTGCCTGATCCACAATCAAGGTGTTGGCGTTAGAAATATCCAAGCCAGTTTCAACGATGGTGGTACAGACCAAAACATCGAACTTTCGTTCCCAGAAATCAACGATAATCTGCTCTAGTCGGGATTCACTCATCTTGCCGTGTGCCACCGCAATTCGAGCTTCGGGAACCAGCTGCTGTAACTCCCCCGCTACTCGTTCAATCGATGAAACACGGTTATGCACGAAGAAAACCTGGCCCTCGCGCATGAGTTCACGACGAATCGCTGCAGAAATCTGCTTGTCGGTTCGAGCCCCCACATAGGTAAGAACCGGGTGGCGTTCCTCTGGGGGTGTAGCCAAGGTAGAGGTTTCGCGAATGCCGGTCAGCGACATTTCCAGGGTACGAGGAATCGGGGTAGCGGACATCGCGAGAACATCCACGTTAGTTCGCATTTGCTTGAGTTTTTCCTTGTGTTCAACGCCGAACCGCTGCTCTTCGTCAATAATAACCAGACCCAGGTCTTTGAACTGGGTGCTCTGCGAGAGAATACGGTGGGTGCCGATTACCACGTCTACCGAGCCGTTCTTAATACCTTCGAGTGTTTCTTCAGATTCTTTCTTTGTTTGGAAACGAGAGAGAACGCGCACGCGAACGGGGAACCCCGAAAAACGCTCATTGAAAGTTTCATAATGCTGCTGCGCCAGCAAAGTAGTGGGCACAAGCACCGCAACCTGCTTGCCATCTTGCACCGCTTTGAAAGCAGCGCGCACAGCAATTTCTGTTTTGCCATACCCAACATCGCCCGAGATGAGGCGGTCCATGGGCACTTCCCGTTCCATGTCCGCTTTAACATCATTGATGGCTGAAAGTTGGTCAGGTGTTTCGTTGTAAGGGAAGGCTTCTTCGAGCTCGTGCTGCCAGGGCGTATCCTGCCCGAAGGAGTGCCCGCGCGAGGCTTGCCTCGCCGAATATAGCTTGATGAGGTCAGCGGCAATCTCTTTGACTGCCTTGCGAGCGCGGGATTTGGTTTTCGCCCAGTCTGAGCCACCCATTTTTGAGAGAGTAGGGGCGTCGCCACCCACGTAATTTGAGACCTGGTCTAGCTGGTCGGTGGGCACAAACAGGCGATCTTTTGCCCCGCCTCGTTTTGACGCCGCATACTCCAAGACCAGGTACTCTTTCATCGGTTTAGGCTGACCGGGTTTAATGGTCGCACCGGCGATGGGGCGCTGGACTAGCTCAACGAACTGACCGATACCGTGTTGTTCATGCACTACAAAGTCACCGGTCTTGAGTGACATCGGATCCACCGCATTTTTACGACGACGCACAGGTAGCTTGGTGCTACGAGCATCGCGCGAGGTGTAGGCAGAGGATCTCCCCAAAATATCTGCTTCGGTGAAGAACGCAATTTTGGCGCTCTCCAGCACGAAACCTTTACCTGCTGAGGCTGTAGTCAACTCGATGATGCCCGGCTCAGGTTCGTTTTCCAAGGAGTCGACGCGGGCGGCGGGGATTTCGGCGTCCTGGAAAACTGTTAGCAACCGGGTTAAAGAACCAGGGCCGTCGGTTACAGCGATAATCTGCCAATTTTGGCGAACTTTGTTCTTCACCTCATCGAGCAATTCGCTAACGTTACCTGCGAATGCATGAGGTACTCGCGCATCTATGGTGAGCGAATCAACCCCGTCATCAATAGCATCGTCTACCCCCAGCGCGGTCATACCCCACCAGCCGAGGTTGCGGTCCAATGCCGTCTTCCGCACGTCCGCCACCGACCGGAACGCACCGGCGGCGAATCCTGCGGCGTTTTGTCCGAGATCAATAGGCGCGCTGGAATCGTCGGCAGCAGATTCCCATGCGGCTAGCAAAAACTCTTCGTTGGTTGCTACCAGATCAGCTGCACGAGTGCGTACTTTCTCGGGTTCTAGAACGATAGGAAGTGAACCTGCGGGCAGAATTTCCAGGAGCGTGACCATGTGTTCAACCAGAAGCGGAGTCAGCGATTCCATGCCTTCGGTATAAATACCGCCGGCAATTTTTTCGAGCATGGCGGCAGCCCCAGGAAAGTCTCCTTTGAGTCGTGCTGCCCGGGACATCACATCGGGAGTAATAAGAAGTTCACGGCAGGGTGGTGCTGTGATTGAGTCGGGTTGCTCGCCCTGGTTGAGCGTGCGTTGATCCGCGACGGAGAACCACCGGATGTTTTCAATTTCATCACCGAAAAATTCAATACGCACCGGGTGATCTGCCACAGGAGAAAAGACATCCAAAATACCACCGCGCACGGCAAATTCGCCGCGTTTTGACACCAAGTCTACCCGCGAATATGCGGCATTTGAGAGGTCTTTGACCACGGAATCAAAGTCCCGCTCCTGCCCTACTTTGAGCGTGACAGGTTCCATCAGTTCGAGACCGGAAACCATCGGCTGAATCACGGCTCGCACCGGCGAAATGATGATACTGGGAGCTTTGCCACTGGCAAGACGGCGCATCACCGTCAGCCGCTGACCTACCGTATCGGTGCGCGGTGA
>NZ_LXTU01000027.1:0-67301 GCF_001683935.1 Rothia sp. ND6WE1A
CTTATGTCCCCCTCCCTTACTCGTCGCCAGGTTGCCAAAGGCGCTGTCTGGGCAACTCCCGTTGTTGTTGCTACCGCTGCGGTTCCTGCCTATGCGGGCTCACGCACCTGCAACCTTGATGTACTTGGTGCTGGTAGAACTTCCTTTGATTACGGCGAACGAAATATTGACCAGGCTACTAATCGTACCGATGGATACGTGAACATTGATGACGGGCGTCTTAGAGTTATCGGGCTAAATGACGGAGAAACGGTAACTTCAATTAGCTACTCTATTCAAGTTGAGGTCGCCAATGCTTCCCGTACGGCAGGCATTGATCAGGGCTACGATGACCCCAATACCAGCACAGTTGAGGTCAACGACTCCGGTTTAGGAGATGGCTGGCAACTGGACGGCGGAGAACAGAGTCAGACCATAAGCACCACGCTGAAGGATGGTTCCTCCAGGGAGTACGACATGTGGACAGTCTGGTTCTCAAACAACAGCAATCCCGGTACTTACTCAACCGATCAAAATGGGTGCAATGTATTTGATTCCACTAATGTTGTGACCCGTAATGGCGGTTTTTCCATTCATTACCCCGATTTTGTTGGCTATACAGGGAATGCACAGCAAATCGTGGTCAACCAGGTCACGCGATTCACCATCCTTACTTCCCAAAACCGACGCATCACCTATTATGGCTACCTTTTTGATAACTCCACTACCAACGGAACCGTCACTAGAACCACGACAGTTATGTAATTAGAGAAGAATCAAACATAATTCCATTGTTTTATGAATGATGCTTAAACCACTCATTTTTCTTTTGTTTTCTTGACATGGGGTTTAAGAAAACACAATATAGAAATAACGTCGCCTAAAAATCGGTGCTTCATTCGAAAGAATGAAGCACCGATTTTTTATCCCTCTTTTGTCTAATATACCCATAACACCCCACAACGTAGGTTTAATCATGCACCCAGTTCTTGAGGAAATAGAGATTCCTCAGATCTGAAGACTTTTCTTCCATAACGGTGAGTACGTTATGGGACGCGATCTTGCGCTTCACCCAAATAGGGGAAAATTATTATGAGCATTAATCGTCAAGGGCACCGCATGAGCAGCACCCGTCGTCATCGCATCTGCATCTGCATCTGCATCTGTACCTGCATACGCAGCTTCCCAAAAGCAAGCAGTATTTCTTGGGCAGATTTTGGGTCACCAAGACCACTCTTCACCCGTGAAGCCTAATGCGGCACCACTAAGGCGTACTACGGCACCATTGACTTCAATACCGTTGCCGGAGCTAACGGAAACCCTGCGGGCTTCGCCGTTATGGCAGGCCCGGTACAAACACCACTGAAGTCACCACTGTGAATCTTTCACGCTTCGTCTTGAAGGTTGCCTTCCCGCCGGAGTAATCTCCTCGTTCACCGTAACTTCAGAGTCCCACACCGTCTCCTCGCCAACCCGAGCAACTATCGACGGCGTGGTATCAGACGCCTTTACTTTCACCTTCACCGGTACCAAAACTGGAAAGAGCCTTGCCGAAGGATTGCCCGCTCCCTCACGGGCAGGTAGCATTCTACAGACCGTTGTAAACTTCAACCCCAGCGTATGGGCGTCTCTCTTCGATCACTACTACGTGCAGTTCTCGGAAACTTTCACGACCGCTAACGGATATTCAGAAGACTTCACTTCAGGGTGGATTTATACTCAGGTGAAATAAAACATCACCCCATATAAATAACCCGGGAGCAACTCGTGGTTGCTCCCGGGTTATTTATTTTAAGCTGGCTTTATCCTTCTTTGATTTTCTCGATATAAGCATCTGGATCAAAAGGCACATAATCCTCGCTGGGAGCTTTGCGGCTATCGCGCTCGTCCAACTTGCTACCTAAGATTCGATCCACCACAAGGGCAATAGCGCCGTCACCCGTGACGTTCGTAGCAGTACCAAAGGAATCGAGTGCTATATAGGTGGCGATCATCAACGCCACCTGCTGCTCGCTAAACCCAAGCATGGACTGCAAAATGCCCACCGCTGCCATAATGCCGCCACCAGGTACACCAGGAGCTGCAACCATCACTACGCCGAGCATAAAGATAAAACCAATCCACTGCCCCGTCGTCAACCCAATATTCTGAGTAAAAGCAATCGCCATCGCAAAAGCAGTAATCTTTGAAGTCGAGCCTGCCAAGTGGATAGTGGCGCACAGAGGAATAACGAAGTTAGCGATGGGATGGCGCACACCATTCTTCAAAGTTTGACGCAAGGTAACCGGAATAGTTGCCGCCGAAGACGAGGTTCCTAACGCCGTCAGGTAAGCGTCCTTCATGTTCCACAGTGCTTTAACGGGATTTACCCTCGCTACCGCACCGGCAACTCCAAACTGCGTACCCAAAATAACAACTTCAAGAATAAGAAGAACCACTACTACCGTAAGCAAAGTAGAGATAACCTGAGCTGCTTCACCAGACTGCGTAAGGTTCAAAAAGATACCAAAGATATGAAGAGGCAACAGCGGAATAACCACCCGCGAAATCAGCGCTGTAATAATTTCGCGAAACTCCAAGAAACCACGGCGTAATACGCCGCGAGGCATAATGGACAGACCAATACCTATGACAAAAGAGAGCACGAGCGCCGTCATCACTTCAAAAGGGGCAGCGATCTCGATGGTGAAGTATCCAGAAGCTGCAGCCAACGATTCTTCAGAAGCCTTCACATCTGAGAAAGTTCCCGGATTCAATAAACTCGGAAAAAGCCATGCGCACACAATATAGGTGAGCACACCAGAAAAGATGGTAGAAGCATAAGCTAGAGCGGCTGTGAGCCCAAGCCATTTTCCTGCTCCTCGCCCCAAATCACCAATCGCAGGTATAACCAGGCCAACGATAATCAGCGGCACCGCGAAGTTGAGAAACTGCGAAAAGATATCGTTATACGTGTAAAAAACACGCGAAAGACCGGTGGGGAAAAACTGCCCGCAGACCAAACCTAAGATAATCGCCACAATAACCCAGGGCAAAATCCCATATTTTTTGAGAGCACTCATAAAAAATCAATCGTTCGGAAACATGTAATTATCAAATTTTGTCACATTCCCGGTTGCGCCGGGAATTTAGGGTCGGGTATGTTCAAATACTGGTTCAGCCAAAGCCTTGCGCATAAAGAAAATCCCCGGGCTCATTCTTAGAGAACGAGCCCGGGGATTTTCTAAAATCTAAACTGATTTAGAGGCTACTTGCCTGTCATCAGTTCGCGCATGAGCTGAGCAGCCTCAGAAGGAGTTTTACCAACCTTCACGCCTGCAGCTTCAAGAGCTTCTTTCTTAGCCTGTGCTGTACCAGAAGAACCGGAAACAATCGCACCAGCGTGGCCCATGGTCTTACCCTCAGGAGCGGTGAATCCAGCTACATAGCCAACAACAGGCTTGGTGACGTTTGCCTTGATGAACTCAGCTGCGCGCTCTTCAGCGTCGCCGCCAATTTCACCAATCATGACGATGCCTTCGGTCTCTGGATCAGCTTCGAAAGCTTCTAGCGCGTCAATGTGAGTGGTACCGATGATGGGGTCGCCGCCGATGCCAATCGCGGTGGTGAAACCGAGATCGCGCAGTTCGTACATCATCTGGTAGGTGAGGGTACCCGACTTGGAAACCAAGCCCAGCTTGCCCTTACCGGTGATGTTACCAGGGGTGATACCAACATTGGACTGCTCGGGGCTGATGATGCCGGGGCAGTTAGGTCCGATAATGCGGGTAATCTGCTTACCGTTTGCATCGGTCTTGGACTTAGCATGTGCCCAGAACTCAGCTGAATCCTGTACGGGAACACCTTCGGTAATGACGACGACGAGGGGAACCTCAGCGTCGATTGCCTCGATAACGGCATCCTTGGTGAATGCCGGGGGAACGAAAACGATCGAAACGTTCGCGCCGGTCTTCTCAACAGCTTCAGAAACTGAACCGAAAACGTCGAGCTCTACTTCGTTGCCCTCTTTGTTGGTGTGGGTAACGGTAGTGCCAGCCTTGCGTGCATTGACGCCGCCCACAATGTTAGTTCCGTATGCGAGCATACGAGCGGTGTGCTTTGAGCCTTCGCCGCCGGTGATGCCCTGAACGATGACCTTGGAGTCCTTGTTCAAAAAGATAGACATATCTATATACCTTCTAAATTCTAAAAATTATCGGCGAATTTACGCGTTGTGAGCGAGCTCAGCAGCCTTGTCAGCACCGGAGTCCATGGTGTCTGCCTGGTGCACGAGGGGGTGGTTAGCGTCGTTAAGGATCTTGCGACCTTCTTCAACGTTGTTGCCATCTAGGCGTACTACGAGAGGCTTGGTAGCCTTGTCGCCGAGAATCTCCAGAGCCTTCACGATACCGTTTGCTACGGCGTCACATGCGGTGATGCCACCGAAAACGTTAACGAATACAGACTTAACCTGCTCGTCGTTGAGAATGACGTCGAGGCCGTTAGCCATGACCTCAGCGGATGCGCCACCGCCAATATCGAGGAAGTTAGCGGGTTTTACGTTGCCGTGGTTCTCGCCAGCGTATGCAACGACGTCGAGGGTAGACATAACCAAGCCTGCGCCGTTACCGATGATGCCGACTTCGCCGTCCAGCTTCACGTAGTTGAGGTCGTTTTCTTTTGCCTTAGCTTCCAGGGGGTTCTCTGCTGACTTGTCAACGAGAGCCTCGTGGTCCTTCTGGCGGAAATCAGCGTTGTCGTCCAAGGAAATCTTGCCGTCGAGAGCAAGGATCTTGCCGTCGCCGGTCTTCACCAAGGGGTTAACCTCAACGAGAGTTGCGTCTTCTTTGTCAAAGACCTCACCAAGAGTTACGAGAACTTCGGCAACCTGATCCTTGATATCTGCAGCGAAACCAGCTGCTTCAACGATTTCCTGAGCCTTTTCAGCGTCCAAGCCCTTAGCAGGATTGACCTCTACCTTAGCGAGCGCCTCGGGACGTTCCTTAGCGAGGGTTTCAATGTCCATGCCGCCCTCTACCGAGCACATTGCAAGGTAGGTGCGGTTGGAGCGGTCGAGCAGAATGGAGAAGTAGTATTCTTCCGCGATGTCTGCGCCCTGGGCAATCATCACACGGTTGACAGTGTGACCTTTGATGTCCATGCCCAGGATCTGCTGTGCGTATTCGAATGCTTCGTCTGCGGTCTTAGCAACCTTAACGCCACCGGCTTTGCCGCGGCCACCGACCTTTACCTGAGCCTTGACAACGGTGACGCCGCCAATCTTCTCAGCAGCTGCTTTTGCTTCTTCTGGAGTGGAGGCAACGATGCCCTGAAGTACGGGAACGCCGTGCTTCTCGAACAGATCGCGTGCCTGGTATTCAAACAGGTCCACTGGATTCCTTCTTCGTCGAAGTGTTGCTGACTGTTTCGGTGTCAGCTCTCTTACCTGAGAAGTCTGGTGCTGAGCCTCTCTGACTGAAGGTGTTTTTGTAAAAACGACCTTCAGTCAGAGAGGCAGACCACTAAACTTCTTTCGCTTGCAACTTTAGCGGAAATTAGGCGGTAGTGAGCAACTTTGCAGGTCTAACTCACGTTCTTGGCGAACATTAAGAAATTTTTATTCGAAATCTGTTGAGTTGCCCCCGCTCCCGGCTGGGAAAGCATCTAGAAATATTTCTAGATGCTTTCGTTTTAGAAGGATGTCCAACTTTGAGTGGCTTGGTTGGAGTACCAACCATAATCTGAGGCTGGGAATGAACCGCAGGGTGTGAAGTTATCCCATGCGGTGGGGGTCGTCCAGTTATCTGCGCCTACCCAGTTATCCCATGAATCGTGGTCAGTCCAGTTGGCGGGAATGCTCCATTCAGCAGGAATAGACCAATTTGCAGGAGTAGTCCAGGAATCGTCTGCTGGTACTTCCGGAGCTGGTGGAGTTACCGGCTTAGCGGGTGTACTAGGTTTTGCCGGAGTTACCGGCTTGGTCGGATTGACGGGCGCAGTCGGCGTAGTGGGCTGAGCAGGTGTATTCACGTTATCTGAAGCTGGTAAAACGCCCTCTGCATATCCCGCAAAATTCTGGGTGTAGTAAGGGGTGCCGTCTGCTCCGTAAGCAATACCAATACCGATATGAGTCGCTTTAGGATCGGTCATATTGCGGTAGTGTCCTGGAGAATTACGCCATCCAGTAGTTACCTGCCCAACCGAGTACCCCGCAGCCACATTTTCTGAAGCGGTGATCCACCCCTGGGGAAATTTACTCGCAAAGTTATCGCAGTGCGCCATATATCCCTGCGCTGCCTGCTGCTGAGAGCACCCCTGAGCCACGCTATTCAAGACATTGCTTAGTTTGAGAGGAGGAAGACCAGCTTCTGCTCGCACGCGATTTGTCTCTTTGAGAATCTGTGCCCTAGCAGCTACAACATCTGAAGTTGCAAAGGTTGACGCCGAGGAGAGAACCGCTGGTTTTTCTTCGATAGAAGAAGCTTCTTGAGCGTTGGCGACGCTCAAGGAACCTACACCTACTAAAATAGCTGGGGCAACGGCGAGGCCGCGAAGCAGTGAAGATGACATGTCATCTCTCTTTCAAAGTAGTCGATCGTTGACGAGTTACCTTTGAAGTCTAGAGAGGACTCACACTTCGAATAAAGCTCCATTTGTGCTGGTCAGACGCTACAAATGCTTCTAGTCGTCCCTAAAACTACACCTGCTGTTCGCTCAATATTTGCTCTGTGGCGCTTTATGCGTCTTTAACTTCCTCAATCGCGTCGAAGACTGACACCACCACGCCCGGGGTATGAGAGTTGCGGGGAACCATAAGATATTGGTGCTCACCAATACGCCACAGCATTACTTCTGATTCTCCGACGTTACAACGCCAAGCGCTGCCCTCTCCAAAGAATTTAGGAGCGTTTTCTTCAAAACTCACAGTTCGGGCGAGAACTTCTGCGATGTCGGAACCGGCAAGTTCAAGCACCGACCGGTTGAACGAGACGTCTAGAACTAACCCGGGATCTTTGCCCAGGGCGCTATTGAGCGCGCGTCCCAGCTTTGCAGGATCTACCTGGCTGACCACCAAAAAAGTATCTTCATGCACCCATAGGCACGCAACAACTTTGCGGGTACCAAAGAAAATTTCCTGGGCCTTTTTATCACCGGATACTTTGCCGGGAGCTTTGGGTAGCTCAGCACCCAAAACTTTCTGCATACGGCGCGCAGCCTCAGAATAAGGGTCTACTTCAATACGCATCAAAGTCAAAGAAGGGACTTCTTGAATCTGGAGATTGTTATCGCTCAGACGATCCATGTCTTCGGCAAATTCAGACGCGGTGGAAGGAGCAATTCCTTCTTCAAGATCTGTATGCGGGAGAGGAACGGAGGTTGTTGTCATATCAATATGACGGTTTTACCCCTCCGTTCCTCACGCTAAATATTTAGTTTTTCATCGGAAAGATTGCGCTATCGGCTGTGCTTACATAGGGAACATAGTCGGTGGCAATTCTTCGTCCTCAGCCGAGGTAGTTGCACCGGGGTAAGCAGCGTAGGTGATGACGATTTGAACATTGGATTTATCCAGAGGATCAACCGGTCGAAGAGCAAACCCTACGTGGGTGTACTTGGGATCAAGAATTTTTGCCCGCTCGCTGGTCCGCTTCATCAACTTATTATCAACTGCATCGTATGCCGAAACGCCGAAAGAAGTTGATTGTGAAGCGCTCTTCCAACCTTTGAGCATAGAAGGTGAATTGAAGTTGTAGCAGGAGTATTCCAACCCGGAAGCTGCACGAAGGTTCAAACACTCACTTGAGACAGAATTCAACGAATTGCTGTACTTTAGAGCGGGCAAGCCTGCGGCTTCACGTTGTGCATTGATTTGGCTCAACATAGCCATTTGACCGTTGATGGTGTCGCGGTAATCCCATTCGGGGTTCCACCACATCGGTGAGATAGCGATATCGCTATCCTTCTCGATCTGGATGGGAGCGGCTTGAGCGGATGCTGCACCGAAAACGCCCAGTGCAATGCTGCCCATGGCAAAGGTTGTAGCAATTTTGGATAGTTTCATAGTTTTTCCTCAAACAGTAGTCGTTATCCAGCCCAAGAAGTACGGGGGAGATTGGAGTCATCTTGCGGGAATACTGTGTTCTCGGAGTAAGAAGCAAAAGTGATTACAAAGCGTTTATCTCCCGGGGCAAGATAACCCATGCTGGAACCTACGTGGGTGAGATTAGGGTCGAGAATCTTTGCACGCCCTGAGGGAGTTGCCATTAGCTGAGGGACGACCTCATCAATCTGAGCTGCACGAACCACAGATTGACCTGCCCCCTTGTACCCCTGCACCATAGGCGAAGTGAAGTTATAGCAAGGGCGATCTAGCTGGTAAGGACTCTGAAAAATCTGACCCAGGCAGTTATTGGACGTCCACGACAAAGTGTTGCTGTATGTAACGGGCTTGAGTCCGTGCTGAGCTCTTACCTGATTGATATCTTCATAGATTCCGATTCGTGCGTGGGCAACATCCCAGATAGTCATGGGTATGGGTTCAGTAGGTGCAAAAGAGCCCTGGGATGCAGGAGCTGAAGGAGTTCCTGTAAAACCTCCGGTAAAAGCTGCCTGGGCAGGAGCAATACTCAAAACAGCAAGAGCGGCTCCAGAGAAAGCGACGGTGCATTTCTTGGCGAGAGACTTCATCACAATTCTTTCGATAGAGGTCAAAAGTGACCTTTTGTGGTTTAAATTTCAGTTATCCGTACAACTGATACTCATCACTCTAAAAAGAATTTTGCCTAGTCAACTTATACTTAAGTACAAATTTTTAGCTTCTATTCAATCTTCTTCAGGGGCGCATAGCGCAACAGAAGCCGCTTCACTTCACTCGCGAATTTCACCTTGGCAACCGTCTTATCCCCAGCACCTTCCACAGCAATGACGCTGCCTTCACCAAAGGTCGAGTGCTCAACCCGATCACCCACGTTCAGCAACGGAATTTCCTTCTTTTGCTGAACTCGAGCTGCGTTCTGACCGCGTGCGGCAGCTTTCAAGCCGTAAGCTGCCGAGCCGTTGACTGCACTGGTAGACGGCTCTGCCGAACGCCGTCGCTCCCCCGCGCCGCCAGCAGGCGAGTCAAAGCGCTGTAAGTAAACTGAGTTGCCCCAAGAGGGCCCAGTCGAAGCGCCAAATCCGCGATTACCAAAACCTCGGTCAGTGCCAGCACCACTCATCCGCGAACCCATCATGGTACCCAGGCGCTTCCATTCGATGAGTTCTTCAGGAATTTCTTCCAAGAAAGGGGATGGCGGGTTGAACTGGCTCTGTCCCCACATCGAACGGTTTTCCGCGCGAGTTAGGTACAGGCGTTCACGAGCGCGGGTCAAGCCCACGTACGCCAGGCGACGTTCCTCGCTCATTTCCCCCTCATCGGTCAGGGCGCGCTGATGGGGGAAAAGCCCGTGTTCCATACCGGTCAAGAAAACCACGGGGAATTCCAGACCCTTAGCGGTATGCAACGTCATCAGAGTAACTACGCCCTGCGAGCGCGCTTCTGCAACCTCAGCGGCGATTTGAGCGGCGGTGGGGCCTTCGCCGCCGTCGGTTGCCCGGGGTTTATTGGGGATCTGGTCAGCGTCGGCAACCAGCGCCACGTGCTCGAGGAATTCTTCAAGTGTGGAACCTGGATTTTCAGTTTCAAAATCGCGTACAGCATCGACTAACTCGGACAGGTTCTCTACGCGTGATTCGTCTTGGATATCATTTGACTCACGAAGCGCCTGCAGATAGCCGGTTTGCTCTAGCACAGCTTCGAGGCAGGTTGCAGCGGATTCTGTGGCCGCCAGCTGCGCTAAGTCATCGACCATTTGCACAAAAGCAACAATTTTCTTCTGAGCGGCGGCACCTAAACCAGGGACGTCATGAACGGCGCGCAACGCCGCCATGAAAGAAGTTCGCTGTTGTTGGGCGAAGTCTGCAACTTTACCTTCAGTGGTAGTGCCAATCCCTCGTTTGGGTTCGTTGAGAATACGACGTACGTTGACATCGTCGTCAGGATTCACCAGCATGCGCAGGTAGCTCAACGCGTCTTTAATTTCTTTTCGTTCGTAGAAGCGTGTTCCGCCGACCACCCGGTAGGGATGGCCCATGCGCATGAGCAAGTCTTCAATGGTTCGGGACTGCGCGTTAGTGCGGTAGAAAATCGCGATATCACCGGGGGCAACATCAAAATCATCGCGAAGTCGGTCAATCTCCTGGGCGATAAATCGCGCCTCAGCGTGCTCAGATTCGGCGACGTAGCCGGTAATCTTTGCACCGTCACCCGACGCCGTCCACAGCTTTTTAGGGCGGCGGTCCTTGTTACGCTCAATCACAGCGTTAGCTGCGCTCAAGATATTTTGGGTGGAACGGTAATTTTGTTCCAGCAAGATAGTGCGAGCGTTCTTGTAATCCGTCTCAAAATCAGTGATATTGCGAATATCAGCGCCACGGAAGGCGTAGATGGACTGATCTGAGTCACCCACTACCGTCAGTTCGGCAGGTTCAGCTGACGAAGGATACGGAGTCTGCTCGTTTGAATTTTTCGGGTTGGTACCGACCAGCTCTCGCACCAGCGCATACTGGGCGTGGTTGGTGTCCTGGTACTCATCCACCAGAATATGGCGGAAACGACGGCGGTAATACTCGGCTACCTGAGGGTAAGTACGGAGGAGGTGTACGGTTTGCCCAATGAGGTCATCAAAATCTAGCGAATTAGCTGCTTTGAGCCGCTCGGTATAACCCTTATAGACGTTATTAATCGCCATATCCCAGGGGTTGGAGGGATTCATATTCCGTGAGAAATCGTCAGCATCAACCAGTTCGTTCTTGAGCTGGCTAATCTTGTTCTGCAGAGCCTTAGGAGCAAACTTCTTAGGGTCAAGGTTCAATCCCTTAGCCACCAGGGTAATCAAGCGAAGCGAATCGGCGGAGTCATAAATCGAGAAAGTGGATTTCAAACCCAGCGCTTTTGCTTCGCGGCGGAGTACGCGCACACAAAAACTGTGGAACGTAGAAATCCACATTTGTTTAGCACGAGGGCCAATAAGCTCTTCGATGCGTTCTCGCATCTCAGCTGCCGCTTTATTGGTAAAGGTGATAGCCAGAATCTGCCCTTGATGCGCCCGTCCGGTCGCCAGCAGATAGGCAATACGATGGGTGAGCACACGGGTTTTACCTGAACCCGCGCCAGCAACAATCAGAAGTGGTGAGCCACCATGGATGACAGCTTCTTTTTGCTGCTCATTCAGTCCCTCAGTTAGATGCTCCGCGACTGGCGAGCCGTGATCCCATTCGGACATCGCCGCGGGTGCGTACATGTCATCCATGCCGTAGCCGCCCACCTGGTAGGCAGGGGGCATAAAGTCAGCTGTTGCAATATCGTCGGGGACGTCGAAGTTCGGCATGGGCTCTTCGGTGGGTTCCCACTCAGGTTCATCGTCTGCAAAGGGCTCGATGAAGTCAGGTTCGTCTGCGCTCCCCCCGCTCGCTGAATGGGGCAGGGCGGCATGGGTAGACGCCGCGTCTTCTGCCTGGGGCGACCGCGGGGGCATAAAGCTGTCTTCTTCATCAAATAGATAGTCCATCGCATACCCAGTTTAACCCGAACGTTTATTCGAAGAGCAAGACTTTCGCCGCAGACAAACACCTAAATGTTCCATAATGGTGAAGACAGAGTTTTATAGACGGAGTGGTGATTCTTGCATGGGTCTTTCAAAAGGTCAGAAAAAACGTCTCTATGGCAACAATATTGAAGCTAAAACAACGATTGCGCCGCCTGCTGAGACGGCGCACAAAGCCCGCACTCAGTCTGTACGCCATGATTCTGTTGAAGCTAACCCGGAATCCGGCAAATCCTTCATGTTCGCTGGCGTGGCTTTTGTGATTGCTGTTTTACTCATGCTTTATTACTATCTGTGGGTGTTGCCGGAGATGAGCGAGCGAGCAGGAACTACTATTTCGGAACTGAAATTCTGGTTTGATCAACAGCATGCATTAGCCGTAAACCAGGGGTTGGGGCGTGACATGCTGGTGCAATACCAGTACATCCATCGCTCCTCCGGGTTGATTTTCCCCTTGATTTTTGCTGGCGCGTGGGTAGCTATGATTTCTGCTTCGCAGTTTGCCAAAACTGTTTCGCGGCTGATGATGGCGGTGCCGGTTCTTTGGGCGCTTGTCTTTATTCTGGGCAATTTTGTTCTCGACGCCGCGCTGGCGAACCCGGCAACAGGCCCGGTAGGCGTAGCAGCTTTGTTGGTTGCTGTGCGCTGGGTTCTGTTTATTGCATGCTGGGCGCAGCTGGGCTGGATGGCTGTCCGACTAGTGCAGGGCAAGATTGATGCGTTCTCCCGCGGCGAGCTAAAGGGTCAGCAACCGATTCGGTAGGTGCGAAGCAGACTTCCTGATGAAGTAAAAAATATGGAGCCTCAGCGATAATCTGAGGCTCCATATTTTATGCCATTTTCGGTTTGCGGTCTTTTGGGGTTGGCCAGACAACCCCTTGTTCCTCTAATTTTTCACGCAAAAAGAGAGGGTTCGCTAGCACCTTAGTCAGTAGTTTCTTTTGTTGTTCTTCAAGATTGACTAAATGGGTTAGAACGCTGAGTAGCTCTGAGAACTCCCTTGACCACTCTCTTGGCCAGGTGCCCTGCACAATATCATTGAGAGGAGAAGTCTTCTTACCCAGTGGTTTCTTCAGCCTGTAGCCTGCCCATGAGCCGATAACGTTAACTCCACCGACTGTATACTCGAAAACTCGCTGGTCCACGTTCGACCAAATTGCTGTACCGAATTGGAGAGCATTTTCATATTCTTTTCCATCTTTGGTGAGCTTTACAAGCCAAGTCGGTTTCTTCTCTGGCATGGAGACCATGTTTTCCTGATAGACCGGCATGGAGTACTCCCCGGCTGTTTCTTTGAGGGAGCTAATTCCTTCTAAGGGCTCTCCGCGCTCGCCATAGGTGTGTAACCATACGATGTTTTTGCCTAGCGCAATCAGTTCTTCCCAGAGATCAGCGCGGGCGCTGAGAGGAATCCTGATTCCTGCTTCTTGAAGTTCTTCTTCGAAAGTCTCCACGTAGCCGGGGTGGGCGGTGAGCCCTGCCAGATAGTACAGAATGTCGGAATCAGTCAGTTCGAGACCTAAAAGTTCTGAGAGTTCAGAACTTAATTCGGGGACAATGTTGGGGCTACCATCAGGGTGGAAGAGAGGATGGGCACGCCCGCCTCGGTTATTGAACATATCCATATCTGGTATCAGCGCGCTCATCATTAAGCCCGGTCCAGCTTTAGGAAAATGTGCATGTTGTTCTACAACAAAAATCTGTTGAGCTGAACGGGCTGCCCAAAGATTAGGACGAGGTGTTGCAAGCACGCGACTATCAGCAATTATGTTCTGCCGGTCAAAGGATCGATAAGCAACCTGAACGACCTTAGAAATTGAACGGTCAATTTCATGGTCAAATACCTGGTTCAGGGGATTTTCTGTTCCTTGCTGAGTATCCGTACCAGGTAGGGGCTTCTTGCCCTTATAGAGCGAAGAGTCTCTAGTTTCTCTAAACTTCTCTTCCCTCAAAACTTTATCTGCTTCATCGGCTAATTCATTCCATCGGAATTCAAGTACATCTGGATGCGGAGCGTAGACCCACGTCTTATTGGGTTTGATTCCAGGACTCTGCCAGCAGAAAATATCGTGCATCGCCAGATAGCTATCCCACTCGCCCTCCGCCTTAGGCGAGAATTTATCATGCCATCCCGTTCGCACGTCCTGAAATAGTTCAGAATCCAACGTTAGCTCTTTGAACGCCGCGAATTTTTCTTCACGGGTACCTTCAAAGCTCACATATTTAATATCCGAGGGAACCTCAACACTGTTATTAGGCTCTCGTACAAAGAGAGCCACCGATACGGGGGTCTCGATGTTGAAAATGGCGTTCTTAGCTGGAGGCTGCTTACCTTCAGGAGTTAAGTTAATGATCCAGCCGCGGCTTGTATTACGCCGAATGTACTCGCGCATACCGGCGAACCCTGGACCACGCAAATATCCGTCCGCCGTGATAAAACAAACCACTCCGGCGTCAGATGTTTCTACAGACTCAAAGACTTTCCAAAAAGCCCAACGCCAAAAATAAACATACAGATTTTTGAGAACGTACTCGAGTCTTCCGTTACCTGCGCTCTTAAAATCTGCGAGAAGGGGCTGGCTTTCATCTCCCTGTTCAATCCAACCGCCCATTCCCTCCGCCTTATCTTTATATGGAGGGTTTCCTATACACACCTGAATAGGCGTATATTTCTTAATCCTGTTCGCTTTGATGCGCTGCTCAGCAATAAGTTGCAGACTGTAACTTAAGCGTGCGTTATCAGATTTCTTAGGGTTTTCAAGAGTGTCTGCCACAAAAAGATTGAGACCACCCGCAGGGATTGTTCCGCCAAGTTGCTCAAGAGTCTGAGACACTCTAAGCTCTGCCACGGAAAATGAACCTGACTGTAACTCAAAACCATAGAGATTTTCCGCTATATAGTTAATGCGATCTTTAACTTCTCCTGGCCCTAGCAAATCAGGGTTTTCAGCAACTGAACGCAATACCGAAAGAGGGTATGTACCTGTACCCATCGCAGGGTCAATGACCGCCACCCCATCAGAAGCTAGCCCCATCGGTTTGTTGAGATAAAGCCTCAATGCTTCATCCGTAATGCGAACCATAGAATCAACGACCTCTACCGGGGTGTAATAGCTACCCGTCTTCTTACGAAGTTCAGGATCGTACACATTGAGGAAGTGTTCGTAAAGATGCAGGTAAACATCTGTACTCCCTCGTGAAATAGACTCCCAGTCGACAGCGCTAAAGGTGCGAGTAATGATGGTAAGAGTCGTGTAAAGCTCGCTTTGCTCACTAATGTGCTCGGTCAATAGTCCTAGAGCATTCCCCAGCAAGCCGTGATTCTCTTGTAGTTCACGGGAAATGTTGTGAAGAGACTTAATATCAATATCTTTACCCTCAGTGAGCGCCAAAATGAGTGCAAAAATAATAGTTTGAGCAAATCCATCGGCAAATTCTTCATCGGTAGCTCGCGGATAAAGCACACTACGCCAATCTTCCTTCAGAGCAGGTAGGGGCAGTTTACGGGGAGCAATCTTCGGATTTTTAGCTAGCTTCCGCTGAAGCTTGAGCTGCTCAAGCACCTCGGCACGCAACAAAGCCGCCAACATGCCCATCTTGTTCACCAGGGCATCAGTTGTAGTTATGGGAACCGGGCTCCAATTGAGGAACTTCTGCAGCATACCCTTGAATCGGTTGAGCAACTCTGCGCTGTTACGACCTTTTCGGTGAATATTTACAATATCGATCAGTTCACCGTAATGCCAAAGTCTCCATTCGGTGCCATCCGTGTGTAAGAGGTTGGGAAGGTTTCTCAGTTTCTTCCATTGCTCTTTGTTATGCCCTGACTTGTATGTGTCTGGATCAAGCGAAACACCGGGTTTCTTCAGTTCTACGTGCCCTACTAGTAGACCATCAACTTGGACACCAAAATCAGGTCGAGCTGCGCCGTCTTCAATACGAGTTTCACGGATAACCACAATTTCTTGATTATCTATTTCGCTTCCAACGGCAACTAGTAAGTTAGCCACAGGAGTTGTCAACTGCGCCTCTGGCTCACCAATCTGTGAAGACAGGTTTTCGTTAACTGTTCGGATATAGGTGCTGACGAAGTCAGAAAACGGGCTCATCGGGTCCTCAGAGTGAAAGCGAAAATTTTAAGTTCTACTAAGATTATTCTCTACATCACATAGTAATGGGGTATTTCTCTCAGCTATATACAGCTAAATCGCGAAAAACGACCAACAAAGCTCCGCACTGATCAGCAATCACTGATCAGTTTGATGCTTTGGTGGTCGTTTTTAATGTTGTCGCTTGTGCCCCCGAATGGATTCGAACCATCGACACCCGCTTTAGGAGAGCGGTGCTCTATCCCCTGAGCTACGAGGGCTAGCTTTGCAAAGGATTTAGCCTTCAAAAAGACTCTCCTCAGTATAGCTACCCTTTCGGCGCAATCCCAACCGGTATGCCAGACTTGAATCCGTGACGATTTTGATTGACCCTCCCGCCTGGCCTGCTCATGGCACGGTCTTCTCGCATTTAGTTTCAGACACTTCTCTGGCTGAGCTCCACGCATTCGCCAGAGCTAATTCTCTTTCAGAACGAGCGTTCGATTTAGACCACTATGATGTCCCCGCAGAGATTTACGATCACCTCATCGAAGCAGGAGCAGTAGCGGTAGACGGCCGCGAATTGACGCGCAGGCTCATCCGCTCCGGGTTGCGGGTCCCCCTCAAAGAGCGTCCCCCAAAAATCAAAAATACGCTACTAGAGCGCTGGGATTCATTACTCCCCCACCATGAAGAACTCGGGGAGCACGTCCTCGAACAGTGGAGCACACCACCGCGGGCTTATCATAACAGCGCACATCTACTCGAAATGCTGAATGCTCTCGATACACTCTATTCCCCCGGCGCCCCACCCCGAACCGCTATACTCGCCGCGTGGTTTCACGACGTCGTCTACGACGGTAATCCCGGTCAGGATGAGCGAGCTTCCGCCGACTACGCTGCCGATACGTTAACGCCGCTGGTCAGCACTGGGGTAATTAATACCCAGGAGATTGAAAAAGTTACCGAGCTCATTAAGGCAACAATAACTCACGAGGTCTCACCCCAACTCCTAAGCACACTCTCCGCCAAGGATTTTGCTTTATTTCTCGACGCCGACATGGCGATTTTAGCTGCAGATTCAGCTCGCTACACCCGGTACGCCCAGGCTATCCGCTTCGAATACAGCCATTTCAGCGATGAGGATTTTAGAGCAGGTAGAAGCAAAGTTCTGAAAGGTCTTCTTGCCCGAGAATCCATCTATCTCTCTCCGCAGGGTCAGGCGCTATGGGAGCAAGACGCCCGCCGCAATATACATACAGAGCTTGAGCAGCTAGCAGCTACGGCCGAGAAGAATTCTTTTTCTTCTTATACAGTCCCCGGGCAATCAGAAGGCCCAGAATAATGCCGATGCCGCCGGTAATGGAAACCCACATCGCCGCATGTCCAGCGAACATCGCAACGATAAGACCGATAATAATTCCGGGTATCGCACCACCAACCATTCCAACCGCCATATAGGTGAATTCTTGATCAGATCCGCTGGTGGGGCTTTCAAATTGAGTAGGCATGTTTTCTATTCTAATAGGTTTAGTGTGCGTATAGTCTGGACGTTCGCCCAGCGCAACTGCCTGCCTACTGGAAAAGAAGGCATAAAAAATGCGGCCCTGCTGGTCGTACTGGGCCGCACTACCGATTCACTCGGTGGGTTGTTCTTTCAGTTAAAGAAAGAAAGTTTTGAGAACACTCACTACATTAGACCAGAATGAGAGTTCATGAAAAGGGAGCTGCCGCTGGGCGAGCTCCCCTTTCAAAGTTCTAGAAACTAAACCCTAAGGCTTAGAGTCCTGCAACGGTGTAGTAACCGTCTACGGGCATGAATCCGCCACCGTCAACCGAAGTCTTCAAGGTGCCCTGACCGGGGTTAAGAGCGGAGATCATTTCGCCGTTACCAACGTAGATACCAACGTGAGCGTAACCGTTAGTGAAAACGATGTCGCCGGGCTGGGGGTTAGAGGTAGGGGTCAGCTCGCCTGCCATTGCGTAGGTGTAGGAGGTAAGGTTGATGCCCTGCTGTGCGAATACGTAGGATACGAAGCCTGAGCAGTCCCAAGCCTTGTAGGACTCGCCGCCCCAAACGTAGGATCCACCGATACCATCGTATGCACCTGCAACGATAGCTGCGCGCTTACCTTCAAGATTCTGAGTCTTTGAATCCTGAGTCTTTACAGCAGCGGTGGTGTTCTCAACTGCCGCGCCGTTGGTGGAGTATGAGGTGGATGATGCGTAGTCAACAAGAGTAGGAGTGGAATCCACTGCTGCGGGGGTTGCTACTGCGAAAGCATTTGCGGGAGCTACAGAACCAATCAGTGCTGCACCAGCAACTGCTGCTACACCTGCGTTACGTGCAATGTTGTTCTTCTTAGCTGCCATGTGACGCGCGTTGCTCTTTGCCATTTGAATTTCCTCCGTTTGCCTCACGAGGTAAGCTGTCGGGTTCGAGTAGAAGGTTCACTCGGTTACATTTAGATCTGCAACTTCACCCCAAGGGCTCTTTATGAAAGAACCCAAAGATTGGGTCCCCCGCTTCTGCCAAAACATTTTCTATAAATTTTGTGACCTCGTTGAAACAGTGGCAGAACTAGGCGTTCTGTTTCGAGGGTGCCTTTCCGACCAGTGATTGGCACGAGAAAGACATTACACAGTCAAAACCGAATTGTCACGTTTTGGTTACGAAATTTTTTTGAGCTCCTTCAAAAACCCCAAATAATCCCACAAGTCTCCAAGTTACATATTACGTATTTTTTATCGCCAACCCCGCTAAAATACCGGAGATACACTGATAAAAGCACTCAGGAAAATCCCACATTCACACACAAAACCAACATCGTGAAGGTCTCGAAACGATATATTTTTTCCTAAAGGAGATAGCTCACATCATGCACTTTTGGAGGTTCTCACCTCAAAAATGCCCCTTTTAACGACCAAAGGTCACAAACGTATAACTTTCATCAGCAAGCTGACAATTTATCGCTTGACGACGACCGCCTGGGCAACATCAGCAGAGAGGTGAAGAGGGGCATCCTCACCATCAGCTTCTACCCGAACCTCTCCATCTGCAGCCGAAACGACCGAAACGGTAGCGCCATAGACGATGCCGGCGTCACCCAACTCCTTCAGCAACTCCATATCGGTCTGGATAGATTCAGGAAATCGAGTGACCGTAAAGCGATCTTCCGGGCCAGAATCTTGAGCTGCCACGGCCATACTCACAGTCCGCGCGTCATTTTGCTCGGACTCAGCGCCGAGTTCTTCTAAGCCGGGGATAGCGTTGCCATATGGAGAAAACTTTGGCTCATTGAGGATTTCAAGCAGACGGCGTTCCACCCGCTCACTCATGACATGCTCCCAGCGGCACGCTTCATCATGAATGTAAGCAATGTCCAAACCGATAACATCGGCAAGCAACCTTTCAGCCAAGCGGTGCTTGCGCATGACTTCTACGGCTTTTTTGCGCCCTTCAGCAGTGAGCTGTAGTGAACGATCCTCGGCAACTTCAACCAGCCCATGCTTTTCAATTCGAGCCACAGTTTGCGAAACAGTAGGACCAGAGTGATCAAGACGCTCGGCAATTCGAGCACGCATGGGAGTGACTCCCTCTTCTTCAAGCTCAAGAATAGTGCGCAGATACATCTCAGTTGTATCAATAAGATCAGTCATTATTTCCTCCGTCTCGGTTCAAGCCCTATTACTACTTGTACGTATAGGCTCTATATATTTTATGCCCTACTTCTGAATGCTGGGATTCGAGGTATCCACAACCGAGAAACCGAAGCACAATGTGAGAGGTTTCCGTAACACTTTTACTCCATAGTGTAGTCGAGGGCACAATAGGAGAAAACCACATGTTGAGTCATCTCCGCGATGGATTCAGCCGAGACATTGGAGTAATCGTGAATACATTCCCCCCAGTCCCCCAGGAACTTTTACCCCAGGACGGCAGATTTGGTGCCGGCCCTTCGAAGGTGCGCCCCGAGCAGGTGGAAGCAATTTCCCGAGCGGGGGTCCAGCTTTTGGGAACGTCTCACCGCCAAGCTCCGGTGAAGAATTTGGTGAAAGAAATTCAAGAGGGGCTCAGGGAATTTTTCGGACTCCCAGAGGGGTACGAAATTGTTCTGGGAAACGGTGGTGCCACTTCATTCTGGGACGCCGCTACGTTCGGGCTGGTTCGGCACCGTGCTGAGCACTTATCTTTTGGCGAGTTTGGTTCCAAGTTCGCCCAAGCAACCGCTAAGGCGCCCTTCCTTGAGGAGTCGCTGGTTATATCTGCAGAGCCCGGATCTAGGCCAACACTGGATGTTCAACCAGGAATTGATGTTTACGCCTGGCCTCAGAACGAAACCTCCACCGGAGTCTCTGCCCCGGTTCTTCGCCCCGCAGGAATCGACGACGACGCGCTAGTTATCATCGACGCAACCTCCGCCGCAGGCGGGTTAGCTGTTGATATCAGCCAAACCGACGTCTACTACTTTTCTCCCCAGAAGAACTTTGCCTCCGACGGTGGTCTCTGGTTAGCAGTATTCTCACCTGCAGCAATCGCTCGAGTTGAAGAAATTATTCAAAGCGGGCGCTGGATACCGGATTCTCTCAACCTGCACACGGCGATTGAGAACTCCCGTAAGAACCAGACCTACAACACTCCGGCGCTTTCCACCTTAGTCATGCTCGCTGAGCAGGTTCGCTGGCTCAATCAGCAAGGCGGGATCGCTTTCGCCGCACAACGTACCGCCGAATCGGCGTCCAGAGTGTATAGATGGGCAGAAGAATCAGCATATGCCGCACCCTTTGTGAAAAATCCAAAGCATCGCTCAAACGTTATCTGCACCGTTGATTTTGACGAGTCGATTGACGCTACTCGAATTTCTCAGACACTACGGCAAGCTGGCGTGGTCGATATTGAACCCTACCGAAAACTGGGAAAAAACCAGCTACGTATCGCTACTTTTACCGCGATTGAACCAGACGATGTCTCAGCTTTACTCCGCTGCATTGACTACGTAGTAGAAGACCTCACCGCAAAGTAGAAGCACATAAAAGAGGAAGCGCTAGTCGATTTCCTTAGACTCCACGAGGTCTTCTATCTCTTCAGTGATGATAGATTCCTCGTTGGGGTCTTCTTCTACACCCTCTTCAACATCTTCAATTTCGTCTTCTTCGCCCTCGAAATCGCCGTCAAGCTCAGCTTTTTCTGCCGCAGAAATATCTTTCATGCGCTCAGCCCAGGGGACCCAAGCAGGAGCCAACAGGGCATCATCGCCGGGCAGCAAGCCGACCTCGCACACCGTAGCGACTTTCGAGCGCGGCGCCCGAGAGAGAGTGGCAAACCAGAACCATCCGCGATAACCGGGCATAGTGCATTCAAAAAGATGAGTGGTGAGGCGCTCTTCTTCGCCCCTCATATGATGCACCGGACCAATTGCAGCGGAATCAGCGATTTCTTCGATTGCTCGCAGAGCAACATCCTTTGCTTCCGCCAGCTGGGGATCAATTTTCGATGTACGACGACGCTTCATCGGCACACCAAATACGGATTCACCTGCTGAGGCCGAAGCGTTTGCAGAGACAGCAAAAGCAGTTTGCGTACCCGCAGAAGACTCATTCGCAGTGGAAAGCTGACTCTGGGGCATAGTTTCAGTTTCTACAACAGATTCGTTGGTATTTACCGTTTCTGACATATCCCTATTAAAGCGTGAAACAGCAAGCGACGCTAAAACCGTCGGCCTTTTACAGCAAAGAGCACAACTATTCTTGTTCGGAGGATAAAGATTGATAGCTTAAAGGAATGAACGAGAAAACAACTTCGCCCCGCTTTGATGGGCCTGTCTGCGGTCTAGCCATCATAGGTGGTGTACTTGCGGCAATTTCTATCCTCGCCGGCGTCGCTATGTTGCTGATGACCTGGGCACAACTCAATCCGCCTTATGTTTTAACCTGGCTTACTATGATTCTGTTGCCCATCGCTTTTCTTCTGATGCTGACCTCGTTGATTCTTTTAATAGTGCGCCGCAAAACCACCTAACAGTTCAGGCTAAGAGCCTTCCGCTGGCCGCATCCCCTTCAGCTAACTCCAGGATTCTTCAGCTTTTAATTCAGCTAGTACACAGAATAGGTTGGCAAAATATCAGTTGTGAATACTAATCAGCCTGAAGCAAAGTTACTCGTTGTAGACGATGAGCCCAACATCCTCGAACTTCTCGCAACGTCCTTGCGGTTCGCAGGGTTTGAGGTCGTTACCGCAGCTAACGGTCGTGAAGCACTGGAGAAGGCAGAGACAGAAAACCCCGACCTTGCGGTTCTTGATGTCATGATGCCTGACCTCGACGGCTTCACTGTGGTTCGCAAACTCCGTAGCGCAGGTCGTCTCTTTCCCGTTCTCTTCTTGACGGCAAAAGATGACACCGAAGACAAAGTCACCGGTCTCACCGTCGGCGGTGATGACTACGTCACAAAGCCTTTTAGCCTGGACGAGGTAGTAGCCCGTATCCGCGCTGTGCTACGCCGCACCCAGCAGTCCGAGCTGGATGATTCCCGTCTGAGGGTAGGCGATTTGGTGTTGGATGACGACGCCCACGAAGTATTCCGTGGGGACCGCGAAATCGATCTCTCCCCCACCGAATTCAAGCTGTTGCGCTATCTGATGCTTAACCCCAACCGGGTACTTTCCAAAGCACAGATTCTCGATCACGTGTGGGAATACGACTTCAACGGCGATGCTTCCATTGTTGAGTCTTACATCTCTTACCTGCGCCGCAAGATTGATAACATGCCGGATCAGACACCGCTTATCCACACCAAACGCGGTGTGGGTTATCTCTTACGCACCTCAAAGTAAAAAGTTCCTTTCGAACTTCTAGCGACTTTCCGTGAGTTCGGATCACCATATCAATGGAGTAACGTGACCAGGATTCGTCAAAAAATTGGCCAGCTGGGGGCGCTTTCATTGCGCACTCAGCTGGTTCTTTTAACAGCTTTTCTCTTAGCTTTAGCTATTTCTGTAACGTCGTTAGTGGCGATTTCTGCTCTACGCGGGCAAATGGTTCAGCAGTTGGACGAGGAGATGAAGTCCAACGCTCAGATGCTGACCGACTATATGGTCGATGGCAATCAGCTTCCTACCACCGGTCCTCTGATGCGGTTTCAGGCTTATTTACTAGATTCTGACGGCAAAGTAGTCAATTCAATCACCAGTATTTCCAACAACAATGTTGCCCCCAATATCAGTGGTTGGGACGCTGCGAAAGTAGATAAGTATTCCGCCAAGGCGTTCACGGTGGATTCTACGGACAGCACCTCGCAATGGCGCATTATGCCGTTCAATGCTGATGGCACCGACTATTCGGTTATTATTGCCACTCCTCTGAACCAGACCAACGCGGTCGTTGCTCTCGTTGCTATCCTCACCCTCGCTTTTGGTTTGGCGACTCTCTTTGCCTCTATCGCTATGAGTTGGGTGATGGTCACGCGTGCCTTTGAGCCTCTTGCACGAGTGGAGCAGACTGCGGCGCGAATTGCCGCCGGCGATCTCTCTCAGCGCATGGATAAGTACAACCCATACACTGAGATTGGTAGGCTGTCTTCTTCTCTCAATACGATGCTCTCGCATATTGAAAAAGCCTTTGAAGTTCAGAAAAACTCCGAAGTCAAAATGCGCCGTTTTGTAGGCGATGCGTCCCATGAACTCCGCACTCCCCTGGTATCTATTCGCGGTTATTCAGAGCTGTACCGCCAAGGAGCGCTGCAAACTGATGAGGCAGTGGCTACCGCAATGAGCCGTATTGAAGCAGAGTCAAAACGCATGGGTCAGCTGATTGAAGATTTGCTGACCTTAGCGCGAATCGATGAGCGCCGGGAAGCTGAAAACAAGCCTCTCGATTTGCTCAATATAGCCATCGATGCCGCCCAAGACGCGTTCGCCACCGCTCCTGACCGTGAGGTTGTAGTAGTTGGCTTACAAGACGATGAAGAACCAGGCTCGGCACCGATTGTGGGTGATGAGTCGCGCATCCGCCAGGTGATAGCTAATCTCATGACCAATGCCATTCGTTATACCCCCGCTGGAACTCCACTGGAAATTGCGGTGGGTAGCGATGTTTCTGAAAGTGGTCAGCAAATCTCCCGCATTCAGGTTCGCGACCACGGCCCTGGCATTCACGGGGACGAAAAACAAAAAGTGTTTGAACGCTTCTACCGCGCCGACTCATCGCGCACCCGAGAGACAGGCGGAACGGGTCTAGGGCTGTCCATCGTGGCAGGAATCGTGCAGCAACATGAAGGCACAGTTGAGGTATTAGAGACGCCCGGCGGCGGAGCTACGTTCTCCCTGGATTTCCCGTTGCAGACTGAGGTTCCCTCTTCTACCGGTTCGCTTCGCGCCTAAGCTCTTTTCTTCATCTCGGTTTAGAAACCGGGTACCAGAGGTCTGTGGATAACTTTTCTACCCCGGCTTTCTGGGGCGGGTTATCCACAGATTTTTTATTTCTCGGTCACACTCGCCATTTTCTTCTAGCGTAGAAAATATGAACAGCACTTAGCTGTTCACCTTCATATTGATTGCTTCTACGGCCTACTTCAAGGAGAAAACTCATGGCACAGTTCGTTGTCGATTCAGAAATTATTGCGTCCAAGAGCGCTACTGCTCGCGCCCAGGTAGAGAGTATTGCCTCAGAGGTCAATGCACTCACTGCTTCTCTTCAAGATCTTGAAGGTTCGTGGACGGGCGCGGCGTCCGTCAATTTCCAGGGCGTACTGAGTAATTGGCGAGCAACTCAGAGTCAGGTGGAAGAATCAATCGCACAGATCAATCAGGCTCTCTCGCGTGCAGGTGTGAACTACGCAGATACCGAAAGTGCAAACGCTGCAATGTTCGTAGGCTAGCCAAGAGGAGAAGGAGAGACGAGGCGGGTTCTCGTCTCTCCTTTTACCTACCGTGCCGGTGGGATTGCAGTTTCCTGTCGAAATTCCAGGCGCCACTCTCCTCCTGTGCGTTTCCACAGGCTAGTGCGCATCACGTTCGCGCGAGGGGTCTGCACCGTTGAAAGAATATGGGCAGCATCGGGGCCCAAGCTCTGGGTGGCAATAATTTCGGGCTCCTCCACGCTTTGAAAGGCATTGAGACGAAACTGAATAACTGTATCTCGATTAATGATTTTCCCCGCCGGAGTTACCCAGGTGAAGTCTTCGCTAAGGATTCTCCGTACTGTCGATTCATCAGAAAAAACGCCTTCTTCCCAGAGATTTTTTTCTGAGTCAACAGCCGCGGCGCAAGAACTATCTGCCATCGTAGATGGAGCGTTCTCGACAACATGAGATAGAGACGGGGAAACTGCCTCTGATGTTTTCTTCTCCACCGGCTCACCAAGAGTGAACCCGGGTCCCTGCGCCGGAGTTTTGCCGTCTCGATACGCTGTTGCGGCAGCGCGTGCTCGCTCGTCGGCGGCTTCATTCATGGGATGTCCAGCGTGACCTTTGACCCACTCAAAAGTGCACTTTCGTCCTACCAAAGCAGCATCTAACTCTTTGAAGAGATCTAGGTTGAGAACAGGTTTGCCGTCAGCCTTCTTCCACCCTTTTTTCTTCCATCCGTGCCTCCATTTGGTCAGTGAGTCAATGGTGTACTTCGAATCGCAGAGGATTTTCAAGGGGCGGTCGGCAACGTGGTCGGTGGATTTGAGCAGTTCTAGCACAGCCTTTAGCTCGCCCATGTTGTTCGTTCCGTATTTCCACCCGCCTGCTCCCCAGCATTCGTCGTTGACATACCATGCCCACCCTGCAGGACCTGGGTTGCCCAGGGCAGAGCCGTCTGCAGCAGCGATAATTTCGGAAGTCATTATTAACCTACTTTAAAGTGTTTGCGCTGAGATCGGCAAAGTGCTCAGCGAAAGATTTCTATCAGTGATTCAGAGGTGAGAGCCGATACTATAACAACTATGAGTTCTGATTCAGCTACTACGGCCCACCTCTTTGCGGTTCCCACCAGCATACTGCGTTCAGGGCACGGGATTACTTGGCTTTCGTATGTAGGGTTAGCTGAACAGATGCAAGCAGCCGAATTCCGTCAAGCAGATGATGCGTTACATTTTGCAGCACAGCACTCGCTGATGAGAGTTATTGCCGCTACAGCTTTAGGTGTGCGCCCTACGCAAGCGGCAGAAATTCCCGTTCACCGCTCGTGCCTTTTGTGTACGGCAGATGGAGAACACGGAAAGCCTCGTATAGAGGGTATTAATTTTAATATGGCGCGCACTCCCGGTCTAGCGGTGGGGGTTTTCATCGCTGAAGATATGGCGCTCGAAGACGCCACCCAATTGGGAGTGGACGTCGAGCGGTTGCGCGGTAGTTTTTTTGATACTTACGATCGGATTTCGCTCACTCAAGAGGAAACGGCAGCACTTAAAGGGGAGCCTCAAGAAACCGCGCAGATGATTCGGTTGATGCTCTGGACCGGCAAGCAAGCGGTACTCAAAGCAGTCGGCGCAGGTTTACCGGCAGGCTTAAACAGTGTGCGCTGTTCCATGGACGATTTTCCCCGTTCGATAGATGAAGTCTCGGGTTTCACTACTACGGCTGTTTTTCAGCGGGGCGAAGCAGAAAACAAGCTATTTTATCTCACCTGGTTGGTACAGGGAGAATATTTTATTGCAGTGGCTTTGGACCGTCCCCAGCCTGTATCTCTCCACGCAGTTACTACCCCTGTGGAAATAAAGCGAGTGTTAGAACCTCGTTAGAGAGCGATGGCGGTGGTATCGATTCCTAGTGCTTTGCCAAAAGAGCCAAGCTTGTTAGCGGTTTCAGCATGCTCACTTTCAGGTGTTGACCCCTTAACGATTCCTGCTCCAGCAAAAAGCGTAGCCTGAGTTTCGCTGACTTCGGCGCATCGAAGTACAAGTGCCCATTCGCCGTTGCCCTGCGCGTCCATCCAGCCCACCAGGCCACCGAAGAAACCGCGATTGAAATTTTCTAGTTGCTGGATGAGGTCGAGAGCAGACTCTGTTGGAAATCCGCAAATTGCCGGGGTGGGGTGGATAGCGCGTGCCCCGTCCAAGGAGCTCATGCCCGGGCGTAATTTTCCCCAAATTTTAGTTCCCAAGTGCCACAATTGCGGGGTAGCCATCAGCGAAGGAACGGCAGGTACGTGAAGTTCTTCGGTGAGAGATTCTAGCCGGTGACGGATATCGTCGACCACCGTAGCGTGCTCTGCCCGGTCTTTAGCGGAACGGAGAAGTGCCTCCCCGAGCTGAGCGTCATCAGTGCTTCCTGCAAGGGCAGTGCGGGAGACTGTGCCCGCGAGAGGGTGAGTTGTGAATGCCCCGTCTTCGCTGTGAAAGACAAGCTCGGGGGAAGCCCCCATAAGGTAGCGATCGCTCCCGGGGAGCTTAGCGGAGAAAACGAATGCGCGGGGCTGCTGAGCTAGAAGATTAGTGTAAACCGTCTCGGGGTCCAGTGTTTGCCCCTCATACTTAGCATGTAGTAAGCGGGCTAGCACTACTTTGTCCAATTCACCGTCGTTGAGCTTTTGGACGGCGGTTGCCACCGCCTGTCTGTAGCCGGGGTTATCTATACCCTCCAGCAAAGAGGGCTGAGGCAACTTATGCACGGGGCGCTGGGGCGTAGGTGTTTTCTCCCACCGTTCTGGCACCACGAGGTAAGGCTGTGCCTGCGGGTCGAAAGGTACAAGCCCGACGACGCCGGTTCCTTGACGTTGCGCGACCTCTAAGGCGTTCTCTTCGCGTACGCGAAAAAGCTCACCGGAGACGGTGAGCGTACGGCCGTTTCGAGTAAATAGAAACTCAGAGAAGTCGGGGGTGTGCAGGATCTTCTTCTTTCGTCAACGCTAGGTTCAAAGCGTTATTTTACTCTTGAATTATTCTTGCTCAAAGATAAAGTGAAAGTATCTCTACTTACATCAAGGAGAAAACAGTGAATCTAGCAGATTTATTAGCCGATGCTATCTCCCGTCCTACAGCAGCAATTACCCGCGCGTTAGAAGGTCTCTCAGCCGAACAGTTGAATGCGCACCCCGCAGGGCACGATAATTCGATTGCATGGCTGGTTTGGCATATTGGCAGAGAGATTGATGTGCAGGTAGAGCATCTTGGGGGTCAGGAAGTCTGGAAAACCCAGGGGTTCCGCGAACGCTTTAACCTCGGTGAGATCGGTGATTCAGTGGGCTACGGCCATAGCTCCGAAGAGGCCCGTTCGCTCGTCATTGAAGATAAAGAGCTACTGGTGGAGTACGTCAAGGCGGCCGAAGCTGCTTACGTAGATTATGTAAGCAGTCTTTCGCCCGAAGATTTGGATGAGGTCATTGATACTCGCTGGGATCCGCCGGTAACCCGCGGTGCGCGGCTGGTATCCATGATTGACGACGCTGCCCAGCACGCAGGTCAGGTAGCCTACGCTGCCGGGCAGCTGTAAATCGTTCGTTGTTTTTGTTGAGCGTTGCTCACTACGATTTCATTCTTATTTAGACGAAGAGGCTAAACATGAAGCGGTCGTAGTGGGCATCGATCTTGGCAAGGGTGGATCCGATTTTCTCGGGGGACTCCCGGTAATCGTCTTCTGCCCAGGCGCTGATAACTGCCAGGCAACCTTGGATGTGGTATTTGGCGAGGAACTTAATGTTTTCTTCTGTTTTAAGGTTCTTAACTTCTTGCCAGAAGATATCGAGGTACATCTCTTCAACGATTTCGCCCAGCTTTTGGTAGAAGACGCGTGCGTTAGCTTCCACTAAAAACATGCGAAGAACTTCTTTATTTTCATAGACAAAAGCAATGAGTTTTCCGAAGATTTCATCGGAATTCATATTTTTGCCTAGAACTGGATCGGGAGCGAAAATTTGCTCTATTTCGTAAAAAGTATTTTCTTGGATCTGTTCAAAAAGTTCGTCGATGTCGGTGTAATGAGAGTAAAAAGTGGCTCGGTGAATATCCGCTTTTTCCGCAAGTTCACTGACTGTGATGGATGAAAGATTTTTTTCTCGCATTATTTCCGCGAGGGCTAGATACAAAGCATTCTGTGTTTTTCGAACACGGCGATCCGCATGATTGCGAGCTCTCAAAGAGTTCTCCCTTGCTAACTATTTAAGGGACATATTACCCCTTTTCTGTTGCTTATTCCACGGGCTCAACCGCAAATGTTTATTGCATTAATGAAACAAATTTTTCTACTCTGACTAGTAGATACCTTTTATTCATCTTATTCCGAGAAAACTTTATGAACAGCATCACACCCGATACTCGCCTCGATATCGCCCAACTCATTTATCAAACTCACATGAGTAAAGTACATCATCTGTGGCTACATTCCTCGGATTCACAAGCATGTGTAGCCCTTATCGCAGAAGGAATCAGCGAAGATAATCTTCTTCTGGTAACTCGACAAGGAAAACTCGTTGGCGTAGCGCTCTTTGAGACCCAGGATTTCCCCCACGCCTTGAACTTCACTTTCCGGTTTTTTACTCGACATTTTGGCGTCTTTTCAAGTTTCCGAAAATGGCTTGCTTTTATTTGCTACAAAAGAGTGGAGATTAAGCTGACACCGGAGACATTCCACATTGAGGCACTCGTCGTCTCCCCAGATTTTCAGGGGCAGGGCATTGGCAGTCAAATGGTTCGCGACGCCTCGCAACTAGCGGGTGAGCTAGGAAAGACTCAGTTGGTCGTCGAGTTACCCGAGCACTACCAGAAGATGCTGGCTTTCTACCACCAACTTGGTTTTGTCACCAAGAGCAAAGAAAAAGTTAAATGGCCGATTCTGAGCCGCTTCGCTCGTCGGGCAGATGCGTCCTCCTACTACGTTCTCGAAAAAGACCTACTCAAAGATGATCCGGTCTGTAGAAACGCAGTGCCTTCTTCCTAACGGGGCTCTACGTCGCGCTGAAGTAGCGTAATAACCTCATAATGAGAGGTCTGGGGAAACATATCTAAGACCCTCGCCGCGCGCAAACAGTAAGAAGGCATACGCTCCATGTCACGAGCAAGGGAGCGGGCGTTGCAGCTGGAATAAATGACCGTTTGGATGGAGGAACTTTCAATCCAGTCGGTCAACTCCTTACCGATGCCCCTCCTCGGCGGATTCACAACGAGGACGTCGGGGTAGTCGTCTCTGGTACTGAGAGCGAATGCCGTGGCGTCCTCAGCATGAAAATTAATAGTACGTATGCCAAGATCCTGGGCGGTTCGCCGTCCGCTCTCAATAGCCTCCGCGCTCAGTTCTACTCCGGTGACCTGAGCAGTTGATGCGAGCGCAGCATGTAGCCCAAATCCGCCCACGCCACAGTAAAGATCCCACACGCTTGCAGGTCGAACTTCCTCAATCCATTCTTGTCCCTGCTGATAGAGGGCATTGGCAATCGCCGTATTGGTCTGAAAGAAACTTTGCGGACGAAGGTGGAGGGTGAGCTGATCTAGCTGCATGGGCAAAGTCTGCTGCTCCGTCAGAATAATCTCTTCGGCTCCTTCAACCAGCGCCACAGGATCACGGAGAAGATTCACAGTCACTACTTTGAGCCCTGCAATTTCCTGTTGAAGCCACGGAATTTCAGCACGGATGGCCACGAGTAACTTTTTGGAACGTACCACAAAGCGAATCATGGACTCACCGGAGGATGACACTGTGACCAGTATATTTTTTAGCTCACCTTTGCGGGTGGCAATGTTGTAAGGCGTTAGTTTCGCCCGCGTAATAAGTTCTCGTAAGACCGGCATCATGGCAGAAATCGTTGGGTCATATAGACCGCAACCCGAGAGGTCAATGCCCTGACCGTCCCGTGTCACGATACCTAAGGTGGGATTGAGCACACTTCCTGCAATCACAATTTTTGCTTTATTTCGAAATTTGCTCTCCTCCGACGATTGAGGAGTCAACCAGTTTACTGAGTCATCTGGATGAAGAAGCGCGCGGGCGTCGTCGTCTTTTGCCTGAAGCTGCTGGCCGTAGGGCACGCCCATAGCTGAACAGGAGCGGCACAGGTGGGCATCAAAATAAGAGCATTGCATAGCGCACCCCATCCTACCCGAAAGGGGTGGGGACGACGGCGCCGTGCAATGCTCTTCAAGCCAGATATGGAACCGCTATTTATTACTGTCCGATAGCGTGACGAATTGCCCACTTCATCTGGTAAGAGACTTTCTGTGCACCCGTTTCGTTCAAAATGTTGCTATCACTCTGCATATAAGGCTTGAGGTTATAACGAGTAACCCAGCCACTGGTATCTACGAAGCTTGCGCCCTCTTCAGTAACTGCCTGCTTCATCTGAGCATTGAAAGTGTTAATCTCTGTCTCATCGTCAGCGGTCAGTACACCGTGGAAGACGATATGAGAATTAGGGTAAACCTGGTGTAGCTGCTGCGCCACAAATCGTGCGTTCTCCAGCGTATCTTCCCGGTCTGCTTTGCTAGTTGCATCCAGCTGAGTAGTTTCCACATTCACAACCCAAGGGGTTCCTTCAGGAAGCGCAATCAGATGTTTTTCCATCAAAGACGCCAGATTATTGAATGAAGGGAAAGATGCCAGAGAAGTCTCAATATATCCCGCGTCGTGAGGTTCGTATCCTGCGTCTTTGAGACCCGTAGAGACTAAATCTGCGTGGCTGGAGAACGGACCATCAATAGTAATTGAGTCAGACCAGCTGAGACCCTTACCTGAAAAATTCTCAGCATAGTCCATCACGCGGTTCTTGACAGGATCGAATCGAAGATAGAACCGGTGATCATTCATACCGTTATCAAAAACAGTAGTGATTCCAGAGCCTGGATGAGCGGGGTCTTTCGACAAATCCATGCGGTACTCAACGGGAAGGCCAATGCGGAAAATCTCGCGGCTAAAATCACTGTTCTGGGGATTGGTCCAGAATTCATAGACTTCATCGCTCATCGGATGTACCGCACCGGTGTCCATGGAGTACACCAGCCAGCCCTTTTCAAAGTGCTGGGTGAACAGATAAGTGCTCAGGCGATAAACGTTCGTTACGCCGGGTTCCTGTGCAGTACCCGCACCGTCTGCTTTACCCATGCCGTTTTCTTCAGCGAACTTTTTCAGGGCAACGCAGGACTGATCTGTCTGGTGCTCAGCTTTTGGCCCATTAATGATGCAGGTATCAGAGACAGGATCGCCAGTAGTACCTGTGGTAGTTGCGTATGCGGGTACCGAAGCTCCAACCAGTGCCAAAGTTGCAGCACCACCTAAAAGGGAGCGGAATGAGTTTTTCAAGATTGTCTCCAGTTGTAGATAAGCGAAATGTGAGGTGCGATTACATGAAAGTGTAACCGTATCGAGATAATTCAAAACCCGTTTCGCCTAGCAAACCCCAAGAAGTAGTCTAAAGTTCTGAAAAAATTGAGGGTGAGTCAGCGATCGGCGGAAGTGGGACCCGTTTTGGCGTAGCGAGCGGACTTTTCTACCCCCGAGATTCCGATCAGAACACAGCAGAACCAGATGGCTCCCGCAGGCCCTAAAGGTGCTGCTACAGCACCGGCAATAAGCGGAATACAGACCTGCCCCAAACGATTTCCAGTGAGTCGCACCGCCAGCGCAGGCGAACGCCAGCTGACCGGCACCTCTTTGATAATCATGGTCATGGTTAGCGGCTGGGCGATTCCTACAAAGAAACCACCGACCACCATAGATAGAACAGAAATCCAGAGATTCTCTAAGGTCAATGGAACCAGCGCAATCACGATGGCGCTCACCAGTAACGACGCACGCACCGGCCAGAGCATGAGCGGTATAGAAATCAGTGCAAACGCCGCGCCCACCCACAGCGAAATATTAATAAGGTGCATTCGCTCGTCGCCGCTGCTGTTGCCTAGAATCAGCCCGCCCAAAAGCGGCCCCAGGAGCTGACCGGCGGAAATTCCCGCAGTCTGCCACCCAAACCCTTTGTCCAGCGTCGCGTCAGTAGAGTACCGAGGCACCGAAGCTTGCGAGGCAATCACAAATATAAGATGCCCAAAACCTAATAAGACACTGGCTAGTCCCACACCGATAATGCTGGGCGCCAGCGCCATGACAGCTGCGCCTGCGCATACAGCGCCGTTTGCAAAAGAAACGCAAAAGTCACCAGAGTCCATAACCAGGCTTGCGGTCTAGATGGTGTTGCACTCGATTGCACCGGTACGTTACCCCCATAAAATTTGCGCAATATTCCGGCTTTGAGTGTACACCCGGCTATAGACCCCACCTTTAACGAAAGAAACCAGCGAGAAAAACTCGCTGGTCTCTTCTTGCCGAGAATAACTCGATTACATCATTCCGCCCATGCCGGGATCCATACCTGCAGCGGGGTTAGCGCCGGCAGGCTCAGGCTTGTCAGCAACAACAGCCTCGGTGGTCAAGAACAGACCAGCGATGGAAGCTGCGTTCTGCAGAGCCGAACGGGTTACCTTCACAGGATCGTTGATGCCTGCAGCCATGAGGTCTTCGTACTCGCCGGTAGCAGCGTTCAAACCGTTACCTGCAGGCAGACCGCGAACCTTATCAACAACAACGCCGGGCTCAAGACCAGCGTTCTGAGCAATCTGCTTCAAAGGAGCGTCGATAGCAACCTTGACGATGTTTGCGCCAGTTGCCTCGTCGCCGGTCAGCTCGAGAGAATCAAGAGCCTTCACACCAGCCTGAATCAAAGCAACGCCACCGCCGGCTACGATGCCCTCTTCAACAGCTGCCTTTGCGTTACGAACGGCGTCCTCAATACGGTGCTTGCGTTCCTTGAGTTCAACCTCAGTTGCAGCACCTGCCTTAAGAACTGCGACGCCGCCAGCCAGCTTAGCCAAACGCTCCTGGAGCTTCTCACGGTCGTAATCAGAATCAGAGTTCGCGATTTCGCCGCGAATCTGAGCTACACGACCCTCGATAGCAGCCTGATCGCCTGCACCTTCGATGATGGTGGTTTCGTCCTTAGTCACAACAACCTTGCGGGCGGTACCCAGCAAATCGATGGTTGCCTGATCCAAAGACAGACCAACTTCTTCGGTAATAACCTGGCCACCGGTGAGGATAGCGATATCAGCCATCTGAGCCTTGCGGCGGTCACCGAAGCCGGGAGCCTTTACAGCAACCGACTTGATGGAACCGCGCATCTTATTGAGCACGAGCAGTGCAAGTGCTTCGCCCTCGATGTCCTCAGCAACAATCAACAGGGGCTTGCCCGACTGCATGACCTTCTCAAGAACAGGAACAAGATCCTTCACGTTGGAAATCTTGGAGTTCACAATCAAGATGTAGGGATCTTCAAGAACTGCTTCCTGGCGGTCAGGATCGGTGACGAAGTAACCGGAAAGAAAGCCCTTGTCGAAGCGCATACCCTCGGTGAGTTCGAGTTCAAGACCGAAGGTGTTGGACTCCTCAACGGTAATCACGCCTTCTTTACCGACCTTCTCCATTGCCTCAGCAATGAGCTTACCGATTTCCTTATCGCCAGCGGAGATGGATGCGGTTGCTGCGATCTCTTCTTCAGTTTCAACTTCCTTAGCGGAAGAAAGAAGCTCAGCGGTAACAGCCTCTACAGCCTTTTCAATACCGCGCTTGAGGGAAAGAGGATCAGCACCAGCTGCCACGTTACGCAGACCCTCGCGAACGAGTGCCTGAGCCAAAACAGTTGCGGTGGTGGTGCCGTCGCCAGCGACGTCGTCAGTCTTCTTAGCAACTTCCTTGACGAGCTCTGCGCCAATCTTCTCGTAAGGATCTTCGAGTTCGATTTCCTTAGCGATAGATACACCGTCGTTGGTGATGGTGGGAGCGCCCCATGCCTTCTCCAAAACAACGTTGCGACCGCGAGGGCCAAGGGTTACCTTCACGGCGTCTGCAAGGGTGTTGAGACCCTTTTCCAGACCGCGGCGTGCTTCTTCATCAAATGCAATAAGCTTTGCCATTTTTACTTAATCCCTCCTGGACTAAGAGAATTCTTACCTCTCTCAGCGGTGCCCGCGACGGACGACGCCCCGTACTCGCGCTCTTCACGAGCCAGTTGCGCCTCACCTACTGAAAGCAAAATTATTTCCCAAGGAAACTGCTACACCTAGCACTACGATTTAGCAGTTAGACTCCTCGAGTGCTAATTCAATCTTGACACTTGAAGCGAGCGAGCGCAAACATTCGCGGCCCCTACCCCTGCTTAATCGCCGTGAGCGCACAGGGCTTCCCCTGCCTCCCCAGCACTAGGGCGCCGGAGCCTCGCTTGCAGTTGCCGACGCCGTGGCGGTTTCCTGAGCAGCCACATTTTCTTGAAAGCTTCCTTCGGGGATTCCAGCAAAATCTGGTCCCAAAACTACCGAAATATCGGCAGGCGCGTCCTTTTGTTCCTCAAAGTAAGAGAAACCCAAACCATCTGCCACGGTGTTAGCTTCTGCAATGAACCCGTTGGCGTAGTAAACCATGGAATAGGGGATGCTCTCGCCCTTCCAGTTCGATGTAGCCGTGACGTTATAGCCAGCTTTTTTCATTTCGCGTTCAACTTCAGAAGCTGCACCGGGATAGGTGCCCGCGTTATAGATTTTCACGTTTATTTCTGAAGGGTCTTTAGGCGTTTGTTGGCTTTCGTTGGAGCTCTCCGAGGCAGGGTCGCTCACTGCCGCCGAAACGTTATTGGGAGCATCGGGGGCAAGCGTACGCGGCTGCACCACGAACATCACAGCGCCGAGAAGAAGCCCTAAAATACCCACGCATAGTATGGCAATCGTTCCCCCACGGGAAGTGGATTGATCGATTTGTTGCCCGCGGTAGGCTCCACGGCGGGCTGAGTCTTCGGGAACGTCATCGAATTCGTCACGGGGGTATGAGTTCACTGGGAATCTTTCGTTGTCAATCTTGCTACTCTCTAGGGTACACAGCAGGTCTAGGAGTCGCGGTGCTCACGCAGACGGCGGGTGAGTGCGGGCTCGATACGGATAGCGCGGGGGTCATCAATGAGTACATTAAGTTTCTGATAATAAGCAATAGGCCCCAGGTTAAGTTCTGCCAGAATAGCCTGTTCTTTGGCACCGGGGTATTTCCACCGTCGTTTCTCTAACGCCAGGATGGACCGTTCGGTGTCAGTCAGTTCCGCCCCTGCTTGATTTTCATCGCTCAATGACGCGCCAAGATCTTCCATATGCTCTGCACCCTCCCCTCGGTTAGTATTCATAGCCTAATCTTAAAACAGATTAATTTTTCATGTGCCCCTAAGGAGTAACCATGCCCGCTCAACCGCTCGATCAAATTATGGCAGCAGACTGGGCAGAAGCTTTAGCTCCGGTCGAATCCAATATTCGCGCTATGGGAAATTTTCTTCGCGAAGAACATCTAGCGCAACGGGTCACGCTACCCCCTGCACAAGATATTTTCAATGCTTTTCAAGCACCGCTAGCCGACGTGAAGGTTTTAATCATCGGTCAGGATCCTTACCCCACTCCGGGTCACGCTATGGGGCTCTCTTTTTCCGTGCATCCAGAAGTACGCCCGCTCCCTCGCTCGCTCCAAAATATCTATAAAGAACTTCATGCTGATTTGGGAATTACGCCTCCTGCCCACGGCGATCTTTCGGCGTGGAGCGAGCAGGGTGTCATGTTGATGAACCGCGTTCTTTCGGTAGAAGCTGGAAAAGCCGGCTCGCACCGTAACCTGGGCTGGGAAAAAATCACTACCCGCGCCATCGAAGCTCTTGCTGAGCGCGGCACACCTCTGGTTGGGCTATTGTGGGGGCGCGACGCTCGTAATTGCCGGCAAATGCTAGCGAACTACCCTTGCGTGGAGTCGGCGCATCCTTCTCCACTTTCCGCCTCGCGAGGGTTCTTTGGTTCTCGTCCGTTCTCTAAAGTGAATGAGTTATTGGTACAGCAGGGAGCGCAACCTATTAATTGGGCGCTACCTCTTTAGTTGCCCGAACTACTTTGTCCAAAAGATAGTGCACCATGTAAGACCCTAAAACCACTCCCGATGCCATCGCGATAATCGTAGAAAAAGCACCCACCAGATTCGACATGCCAGCAATAGGGCTGGGGTCAATCACCACTGAATACAGCCCGCGGAAAATCGATAGACCGGGAAGCAAGAAGAGGAAACCCGGCACATAAAACGAAATTTGTGGCGCATGAGTTTTGAAGGCGATGTAAGCACTCAACGCGCCAACAACGAACGCGGCAAAAGCAGTATTGAAAGTGTTGGGCGCCGTATGGGTTAATGCGGAGAACCCGTAGTAAATCATCTGTCCGGCACCAAAAACTATTAGAACCCATAGCATGTTAGCCACGGTTCCCTGAGATACTGCAACCGCTGCCATAGAACCTACCCCTAATGCGGCCAGGGAAAGCCATATCGGAGGCGGATCAAAAACTGCCTGTTGAACATCCAATGTTGCCGCATCGAAGTAACTCATCACCGTGAGCGCCATGGCGATGCCCACGACTAGCCCCAGAAAATCAAGAGCAGTGGTCACGAACTTTCCCGCAGCCGTCAACGGATAGCCGGTGAGAGCGTCTTGTGCAGAAGACACCATGGTGGAGGTAGGTAAGAGTAGCAACAGCCCTCCAGCCACAACGTGGGGACTTGAGACGTAAAACCCCACATTTTGAGCTAAAGACCCTTGGCTACCCACCCACAAAGCGCCTGCAGTGATGATTCCGGAGCCGATTGCCATCATGAAGAAGCTGGGCAAACTCATTTTGGAGGCAATACTCATACCGGTAACAGCCACCACCGCAATTACCACCGCGGCCAAGGCAGCTCGCCAGCTACCACCCAAGCCCAACGTAAAACCGCCAATCGTCAAGAGCTCTGCGCAGTTAATTACCAGAGGAGAGTATAGCTTTCTCGAACGGTTAATTTCCTTTAACCGCCGTTCCGCTTGATGACGGGAAAGCCCCTTCTCGGTGATGCTGTGAATCAGACCGTAAATTGCCGTTAGGGAAGAATAGTTTTCCGAACGAGTACGCACCACACGCACTACCGTGTGGCTAAATCTCTCTCGCGTTCCGTTAGCTTCCACAGCGATTTGTGCAGTATCCGTATGCTCGGGATCAGACACATAGTTGACGATGACGGACTGGTTAGTCACGTTCACCTCAACATTATCCAAACCATAGGAAGCACAGATAGCCACGATAGCTGAATCAACATCTCGGGTGTCTGCGCCGAAGTGGAACATAGTTTCCGCTAATCGGACGGTGAAGTTAAGTACCTCGCGGGCTTGTTCTTTTTCTTGAACGTACTGCTCGTGGCGTTTATGGGCTGAAAGAGTAAATTGGCGCTGAGCTACACTGGCAACTCCGCGGAGGGGTTGAGTGAAGTTTTGTTGGGAGCTAACAAACGAGCGCAGCGATTGCCCGAGGCGAGAGCGGTTTCCCGCTTGCTTGGGTTTATATTCCGGTAGCGGAATACTCGCTGTCTGAGGAGATGCCGAGGGGTAGACTGTCGGCTGCAAGGATGTAGTGGCAGAGTCTAAGGATGGCGTCCCAAACGCATTCTGCGACGTCTCTGCAGATGCAGATGACCTAGCAGGCGCGCCAGAGAATTTCGCGCGAAGCGCCGGATCAGCAATCTGATCAGGTGTAATAGCAGGGAAAGCGCTCGTGTATATTGAGCGCGAACGCCCCTGTGCTACCGTTGCCTCCTGCAGTACCGGCGAAGAACCAGAATGGTCTTCCGCTGAATCCATTGAAAAGGCGGTGGACTCAGAACTCTCTTCTTCGCTTTGCTGGACGAAGGCGGCTGGAACTTGGGCAGAATCTGGAGTAAGCCCACCGGGAAGAGTTGCCGGTGCACCAAATGCACTTGCGGCAGGGGTTTCATCGGAGAAACTGTCAAAAGCTGAAGGGTACCCCGTGGGCTGTAGTCCCTGCTTGTTTGGAGTGCTCATGAACCCCTTTCCCTTTTTCTGCACAATTTTTCTGCACCATGCGAGCTAGTGTTTTTTGACCGCCATCATCATGGTGGTCAGCGGCATGGTTTCTAGCATCTCAGATTTCATAAATTTTTGCAGAAGATACTGCATAATGAAACCGCCCAAAACCACGCCGGCAGCCATACCAAAAATAATGGTAACGGCTGTTAGCAAGCTGGGAAGACCTGCCCCCTGGTTGCCCTGAACGGTAAAGAGATAAAGACCGCGAAACATTGAAAGACCGGGGAGCAGAAAGGTTAGGGAAGGCACATAGAACATGGATGCCGGCGCCTGAAGTTTAAAAGCAAGATAGGTGCTCATCATGCCTACTACTACCGCGCCTAAAATCGCATAAGCGCGCCCTGCGCCCTCCCCCAAAACCGCCACGTAGACGTTAGTGAGGCAAATTCCGCACGTCGAAATCAGCACAATCCACAGCAGCGCTTGACGGCGGGCGTAGTAAATGACGCCGATAGAAACCGAGGCAAGCACCATAAAAATAAGGTTCTTGAAACTATTGAGCGGATGAAATATAGCCTCTTGAATCTGCAAAGTACCCAGCCCAAACACTTGCAAGAGAGCTACCGCAGAAGAAAGACCTATGCCTATTCCCAACAGGGAGAGTCCTGCGGAAACAAACTTTCCCGCCGCAGTCAAAGGAAAACCCGTTAGCGCGTCTTGCACCGTAGAAATCATGCGGGAGGTAGGTAGCAGCATGAACATTCCCGCAGCCACAATAAACTGGGCTTCAACATGCACACCGATTTTAGCCAACACAGATTGCTCGTCTGTCAGGTATAGTCCCATCAATATAACTAGCAATGAGCCCACCAGCATGTTAAAGAACTCCGGCACCTTCATTCGGTCTATCAGCGTATTAATCTGATGAACCAGAGAAAATGTAATTCCAGAAATAAGCGCTGCGGGTGCAGAGCCACCAATACCTACTGTCAACGACGCCGCAGTCATAACGTGCGCTAAAGTCATCACTAACGGCGAATAGGGCTTACGGGCTTTCACCAGATAATTAAGTCGTTTCTGAGCTCGTGAGCAGCTCAGTTTGCGTTGCGTAATGTTGCCAATGAGCCAGTAAATATCTTCCAACTCTGCATAGTTTTCAGACCACGAACGCACCACACGCATCACGGTGTAGGCAATACGCTCGTTCTCGATGGCTGCTGTATCACTCTCCCCGGGTGAATCAGGCGTCACCAGACCGATAGCGCGAGTCTTATCGTTGACTACGTCAACATCAGAAACATAATTGATAATCACCGACTGGCTGGTGATGTCCACTTCGACGTCGTCCAACCCATAAGCAGAGCAGACCGAAACCACCGCCGAATCGACGTCAATCGTATCTGCGCCACAGTGGAACATCGCCTCTGCCAACCGCAATGCAAAGTTGAGTATCTGGTGGATTTCCTCTTTTTCACGGATACGCTGATCCCGGTTCTGCTCTGCGATATGTGCAGAAAACTGTTTTTGAGAAAGACGAGCGACTCCTCGCACCGGTTGCTTCAGCGCTATATCCGCCTTCACCAGGGATTTCAGAGAAGAGCGCACGCCCTTCGGAGAACGAGAAACGCCAACCGGCTGCACGGCGGGGGCAGTCTCTGGCGATGCCGAAGGATAGGACGGCGGTAATATGCCGGTGCTCTCCACCGGGGCTTCCCCGTTGTCACTCAGAGAAAGAAAGTTCACCGATGGTTCGGAATCTTGTGGCGTGAGAGGAAGGGCAGAAGTTCCAAGCGCCGCCTCTGCAGGCTCAAAAGCAGATGCGGAGGGGTACTGCTGAGGCAACTCTGAAGAATTACTCAAGCAATACACCTCCGCATCAACGAAGCTCCCTAGCGGGAGAGTTTTTAGTAGAAAGGCTGACCGGTCTTGCGTACCCAGAGTCCGCGCTGAACCTTCTCAGCGAAACGAGTCCACAGCTCATACTTAGCCGGTGAAAGAACCTGATCCCATACACCAACGTAATCAATAACGTCCTTGGTAAAGGACGTTTTGAAGAGTCCCAGACCGTAGTAGTGGTGATCCTTGTTCTTCAACTCTGACTTAGGCGGAGTACCGCAGAAGTCGTAAGACTTAATATCAAAGTCCTTCTTCAAATCAGTCAAAGCGGTCCACTGAACCTGGTGGGAATCACCGTACTGTTTACGGCGGGGCTTAGAGCCGCCGTCCTTATAGGTTCCCTTATCGCCGTAGGCAATAACGTACGCACCGACCGAAGGTTCGCCGTCTTCGTAGGTGAAGTAGAGACGGCCCTGGCCCGCTTTTTCGAAGGTGGTCCAGAAGTCTTTGTAGTAGTCGTAGGAACGCAGGTTTACCTTGGCATTTCCCTGACCCACAGTGTCCATCAGAGCATACATTTTCTGCATGTTCTCTTCGGTCAGTTCCACGCGCTCGACTTCGCAACCTTCGCGCTTGGAACGACGCACAGCGTTGCGACCGCGGGAGCTCAGCGACTTCAGCACGTCTTCTTCGCTCTTGTCGGTATCAAGTACTGCGGTGGAGTCATTAGGCTGAATATTGAAAGCCTTCTTCAAACCGGTTTTCGCCAAGAAAGCAGAGTTCTGCTCACTATCAATCAAATCCGGCTCAATCTTAATCAGAAAGACGCCAAGCTTATTCGCTTCGATAAATTCCTTGTTCGCATCCATGAGGGCGGGAATCTCTTCAACGCTGTTCACGTCGGGTCCCTTAATCATGTACCACACCTTGCCTAGTGCAGGTACAGATTTTTCAAGGATGAGGTTATAGCTTTTGAAAGGTGTATCTTCCCCGTTAAGAACGGTAGTACCCTCGTAAACCATGTGCAGAGGCTTCCAGCCGTGCTTAGCCTTCACCGATGCGAAAGACGCCGACTGTAGCAGGTTACCGCCATTAGGGTTAGCGGTAACGTGGTCATCCCATGCACTGATTTCTTCATCGGTCGCAAAGCGTGCTGTAAATTCTCGCAAGAGCCTCAACTTCTTTTCCATGCGCGGAGATTGCCACGCTCTCAAACTTTTTGCTTCGGTGTCTAAGTCTAGCGAGGTCACCGCGATGAATACAGCACATGTTGCGTGAGTAATTGCTCAAGATACTTTGGCGCCCCCCACAGTAGGGTACGAAAAAGTCCCGCATCCCTTCGATGGGTTGCGGGACTTTTAAACCTTGTGAGGCTCAGTGATTACTCAGCGTCGTGATCGGTTTCGAGAATCTTGACCAAGGTGTCAAGAGCTTCTTCAGCGCCGTCGCCTTCTGCACGAAGTACAACTTTGTCGCCGTGCTTAGCACCGAGTGACATCAGTGAGAGGATTGAAGCTGCGTCCATAGCCTCGTCTGCGGGCTCGCCTTCAGCTGCAATGGTGACCTCAACGGGCAGGTCGCCAGCTGCTTCAGCGAAGATAGCTGCTGGGCGTGCGTGCAGGCCAACGCGGCTTGCAATGGTGGCGATACGTTCTGCCATGATTTTCTCCTTGAATAGAGTTCGGGAAGTTGTCTCTTCCACTATTGAGTCTAGTAGAGGTTCAGTTCCATTTGCGAAACCGAACCATCACAATTCGGTATATATTACAGTCCGAGTTCGTCCAAGATCGGTAGCTCTTCGCGAGCTGCTGTCTTAGCTTCTGCAGATGAAATCTGGGACAGAGCCTTCACTGCAATCTGCTGAGCCTTTTCCTTGGTGACGGTCTTGAGAACAGCAGATACTGCTGCAATCGCGCCGGCATTCATGGAGAGGGTGTCAACGCCCAAGCCCACTAAAACGACGGCAAGTGCGGGGTCAGCTGCTGCCTCGCCACATACCGAAACATATTTCTTGGTGCCGTGCAGTACAGATGCACGCTGAGCGCCTTCAACGGTCAGCTTAATCATCTTCAGCACTGCAGGCTGCCAAGGGTTATTCAGGTGCGCGAGATCGCCCAGAAGACGATCTGCTGCCATGGTGTACTGGGTGAGGTCATTGGTACCGATGGATACGAAATCTACTTCACCAAGAATTGCTTCAGCATTGACGGCAGCGGCAGGTGTTTCCACCATAACGCCCTTAGTCTGAATGCCAGCTTCATCAAGCATCTTGCTGAAGGTACGTGCTTCAGAGGTGGTAGAAATCATCGGAGCCATCACCCAGATGTCTGCTTCTGATCCCTCAGCAGCTTTGTTAATAGCTTCTAGCTGACGGTTCAAGACGCCGGGCACGGTCCAGTCGGTACGGAAACCACGCACGCCCAGTGCAGGGTTTTCTTCTTCCTTCACGTTCAAGAAGGGAAGGGGCTTATCAGCACCGGCATCGAGGGTACGAACCACAATGTGCTGACCGGGGAAAGCATCAAACACAGACTTGTAAGTCTCTGCCTGAGTTTCTACCGAAGGCTCAGAGTCGTTTCCGAGGAAGCCGAATTCGGTGCGCAGAAGACCAACGCCCTCTGCGCTTAAACCTGCAGCCTTTTCAGCTGATTTGCCGTCGCCCACGTTAGCATACAGAGGAATGGAAGTGCCATCCGACAAAACACCCTTGCCATCAAAAGCAGGGAGAGGCTGACGGTTAGCATACTTCTCAGCAGAGCTCTTCTGTCCTTCGGTAGGTTCGGTATCAACCAAACCTTCGTTGGAATCAACATAAACCAAGGTTCCATTAGCAATCTCGGTAACACCTTTAGCTGCAACGACAGCAGGCAGACCCAGCCCGCGAGCCAAAATCGCAGTGTGAGCCTGAGGACCCCCATCGGAAGTAATCAGAGCAATAACCTTTGAAGGATCCAAAGTAGCGGTATCAGCAGGAGCCAAATCAATAGCTGCCAGGATGAACGGTTCGCTAGCTACGGGAATGCCGGGAGCCTGCTGGCCGGTTAGCTCAGCAACGATGCGGGCACGCACGTCCTGAATATCAGTCACGCGCTCAGCCATGTAACCGCCGAGAGCTTCCATCTGCTTCATGAAGTCGCTAGCGGCCTCCCAGATAGCGCGCTCGGGAGCCATGCTCTGCTTCTCCACGAGCTTCTTTGCGCCCTTGAGCAACGCACGGTCAGTTGCCATCTGCGAGGTGGACTTCAGAACCGCTTTGCCGTCACGACCAGCATTTTCAGCACGCTCTAGAAGGTCAGCTTTAACCGACTCAGCTGCTGATTGAATACGGGCACTTGCCGACTCTACGGTCTCGCCCTCAGCAAGTTTCAAACCTGCTTTAGGCTCTTTGATTGGCTCTGGCATCTGAAGCACAGGGCCAATCACACGGCCAGCATAAACGCCAACGCCTTTATAAGTAGTCATATCCTTATGTTCCTTACTGTAGGAAGACTCAGAGTAATTGAATTGGTTGCAATACTACCGGTATTTAGGCAACAGCTTTAGCAGACTCTTCTTTTTTGCTCGTCATCATTTTGAGGACGATATAAATCACTGCGGTTACCGCAGTGCCGGCAAGAACTGCTACCAGGAACATGGGCCAGTTTTCCATCAAAGCAATAACCCAGATACCACCGTGAGGGGCGGGAGAAGCTACGCCTGCACCCATCGAGATAGCGCCAGCTACAGCAGCGCCGATGACTGAGGAAGGGATAACACGCAGCGGGTCAGCGGTTGCAAAAGGAATCGCACCTTCAGAGATGAAGGATGCACCGAGTAACCAGGCTGCCTTGCCGTTTTCGCGTTCAGGCTGGCTAAACAGGCGAGGACGCACGGTAGTTGCCAGCGCCATAGCCAGAGGGGGAACCATGCCGGAGATAATAACGGCTGCCATAATCTGCTGGTTAGCCAGTTCTCCCGATGCAAGACCGGCAGTTGCAAAGAGGTAGGCTGCCTTGTTCACAGGACCGCCCAAATCGAAGCCCATCATGGCACCCAGAACCAGACCAAGAAGTACAGCAGAAGCACCGGACATGGACATCAGCCAGTCCTGCAAACCGTTCATAATCCAAGCGATAGGACCGCCCAGAACGAAGAACATGAGCCCGGCTGCAAAAAGAGTTGCTATCAGCGGAGTGATAACCACCGGCATCATTGAACCAAGCCAGCGTGGAAGCTTGGGCAAAGAAAGCCAGTAGGCGCACAAACCAGCAAGCAAACCTGCAACGATACCGCCGAGGAAGCCGCCGCCCACCAGGAGAGCAACTGAACCGGCGATAAAACCGGGAGCAATACCTGGGCGTTGTGCCAAACCGTAAGCAATATAAGCAGCGAGTGCAGGAACCATCAGTCCCAGACCGTAACCACCGATGGTGTGCAATGCTGCACCAATGTAGAGGCTCAGCGGAGTATCGCCGAGGTTCCACAGGGACGCGTCCTTCAGAATCGCAGCGGGGTCAACCTCACCCAAGTTCGGTACGGTAATCGCTTCGAGCATGAAACCCAGCGCCACGATGATACCGCCAGCGGCAACGAAGGGGATCATGTAAGAAACGCCGGACATCAGCGCCTGGTATATACGAGTGCCCCAGGGCTTGCCAGCATCCGAAGTAGATTCTTCAGCGGAAGTACCGTGAGCTGCTGCTACGCGGCGTCCATTGGGAGTCGAAGCCTCCGTGAGAGCGTCCTCAATCATCTGTTTGGGATCGTCGATACCGCGTTTAACGGGACCTTCAACATAGGGCTTGCCAGCAAAACGCTCGCGACCGCGAACGGGCACATCTACAGCAAAGACAACGGCGTCAGCTTCTTCAATATCTGCGGCAGTGAGCTTGTCGCCACCGGAGGAACCCTGGGGCTCAACCTTGAAGTCGTATCCTAATTCTTCAGCGGCGTATTTGAGGCCGTCTGCAGCCATGTAGGTGTGTGCAATGCCGGTGGGGCAAGCAGTAATCGCTACGATTTTTTTGCGGGTAGAAGATGAGCTTTCCGTGGCAGCAACCGACGATGCCGCAGTAGCAGCAGCTGTAGCGCTCGTCTGAGCGGCAGGAGCAGACTCTGCGGTCTTTGGTGACCCGTCTGCGTTGACTCCCAAAGCGCCGTTGACGAGATCAACTACTTCCTGAGCACTCTTTGCCTCGCGCAGAGCCGCGGTGAAGGTCTTTTTCATCAGCGAACGCGCCATCGTGGAAAGAATTTTCAGATGCGCCTGATCTGCCCCATCGGGAGCAGCAATGAAGAAAATGAGGTCGGCGGGACCGTCTTTCGCTCCGAAATTAATCGGAGGATGCGGACGCGCCATCGCTAAAGTAGGTTCGGTAACTGCGGCTGAACGGCAGTGCGGAATCGCAATACCACCGGGAATACCGGTATCTGTTTTTGATTCGCGCGCTTTAGCATCCGCATAGAGAGTGTCGAAGTCAGTAGCTCGGCCAGCTTGCGTGACCATCTGGGCAAGACGGGAAATCACATCAAAGCGTGAATCGCCCAGATTTTCATCTAAGCTCACGAGATCTGCAGTAATGACAGCAGACATAGGTTCTCCTCAAATAAAAGGTACATTCGCAGTTCGTAAACCGCCCTCGAGCGGTCCCCTATCGTTGACGAACAAATGCACCGCATGTGCGATAGGCGAAATCTAGAGTGAAACCGGAGTGATAGTCACTTTATCCGGTGCGGTCTGGGCAAGGGTGGGCACCTGGGTACCTGCCAAAGACGCCGCAGCTGACCCGTGGGCAACAGCTTGTGCTAGGCATTCCTCCACGGATTTACCCTGCTCATGGGCAATGAGGTAGCCAGCCAGGGAGCAATCTCCGGCGCCAACGGTGCTTCGAACCTGCACCGGTTCGTGCTTAGCATGCCATGCGCCATCGCGGGTCACAAGTACCGCTCCTTCACCGCCAAGGGTAGCTAACACGGTATCAATTCCACGCTCTACTAGTTCCTTAGCTGTGCGTGCGGTGAGTTCGATATTCCCCTCAAGCTCTTCCCACTCATCGGGGCGTCCCACCAGTTCAGCGAGTTCTTCGGAGTTGGGCTTGATGAGGTTGGGCATTCCATCCTGCCCGTTCACGGCATCCCGCAAAGCGTGACCTGAGGTATCCACGGCAATCAAAGGAGCTTTTTCTCCCAATGCTTCGCGGATAGCACGACCTACCACCGAGTAGTAATCGCTCTGGACGCCGGGAGGCAGCGACCCTGCCAAAACCAGCCAGGAAGCGTCATGAGTTTCCTGAATAAGCAAGCGGGTAAGTTCCTGTTGAGCTGCCCCATTGAGAGGTTCACCCGGGGCGTTGAGCTTAGTGGTCGTTCCATCGGGCTCTACCACGGTGATGTTAGAGCGGATAGCCGCCCCAGTGGGCATGTTGGTATATTCAACGCCCTCTTCTTTCAACCCCATCAACACGGGGTCTTCGTTATCACCGGGCAAAACCGCCACGGTATCAAAGCCAGAAACCTTCAATGCGCGGGCGATATTGACGCCTTTACCACCAGAATCCTGGGCAGTTCGTTCAGCGCGCATCACGGTTCCCCGCTTCAGTTCTGAAGGGAGCTCCACCGTGCGATCTAAGCTGGGGTTAGCGGTTAGCGTGACAATCATACGATTACAACCTCTACATTGGATTCTTCAAGCGCAGCCGCGAGGTCTCCCTCGGGTGCCTTATCAGTGATTAATGTGTCGACGTCTTCCAAGCCGGCAAAACGAATCAGTGATTCCTTACCAAACTTTGCCGAATCGCACAGAAGAACTACACGACGCGCCGACTTAACAATCGCCGTCTTAACTATTGCCTCGCTCAAACCAGGAGTGCTTAGACCGAACTCTGCGTCCAATCCGTTCACGCCTATGAAAGCAATATCAGGGCGGATAGTGGAGAAATGTTCTGCGGTCTGAGCGCCGATGGCAGCCCACGTCATTTTTCGAACCTGTCCGCCCACTAGATCCAGAACAATACCCTCAGCTTCAGCTAACTTCACGGCGATGTGAAGCGCATGAGTAATAATGAGGCGATCTGCACCAGATTTGAGACTGAAGTTCTCCGAGGCAATTCGGTCAGCCAAAATTTCAATAGTGGTTCCAGCATCCAGCACCACAGCGCCCGCATCTGCATCAAGCAACAGCTCATAGGCTTGCATAGCAATGCGCTGTTTTTCAGGAGTGTTGAGGCTCTGGCGGAGAGCAATAGACGATTCAACTGATGTTGACTGCTCTACAGTGACGGCGCCGCCATGAACACGGCGTAGTTTGCCCTCTGCCTCAAGGGCAGCGAGGTCGCGTCGTACAGTTTCCATCGTCACTTCATAGCGGCGGGCCAATTCGGCACCGTTCACTCTTCGCGCGGATGCTACTAATTTAGCGATCTCGGCGCGGCGTTCCTCTGCGAACATAAAGAACATCACCTAACACAGTGGGGGATGGAATTGCATACAACCTTGCGCCTTGATTTTATGTGGGTTTATGTTGTTTCGTCAATGTAAATTGGCTTTTATCCCACGCAGTAATTTATAACGAAGCAGAATCTTTCAGCTTTTTAGAGCGGTAGATTCCCCACAGAATCGCAAGAGCAGCAGCCCATCCCAAGGTTCCGCCTAAGGTATTTGCCACAATATCCCACAGCGAACTGGTGCGCCCGGGCATCCATAATTGAGTGAACTCGATGCAGGCGGTAATAGCCAGCGCCAATAGAGGCACCCATCGTCGCGCGCGATTTCTCAGAAGTAGGGTCAAAAGAAAACCACCGGGAGTAAACATCAGCACATTAGAGAGCCACTCGACGGTTTTATACGAGAACCAAAGAGGTAGCCAGCCTTGATTGTGCCCCGTTCTCAAAAAGGTTTTCACCAACTCACCGCTGGGATTATCGTCCACGTGTACTGGCCAAAAGACGACTAAACCGACCGCCACAATATATACGCCCAGGAGCATGTACCCCGCCAGGCGCCACTTTTCATAACCGCCACGAGCCCGCAAAGGATTAGAAGTGAGATGAACAGGAGTAAACATTACTTCTTTCCAGTCAGCAAGGGTTCATTCTCTTCACTCCAGGCAAATAGACCCTCCAAAGGAATTTCTAAAGGCTGAGCATTGGGCACCGGAGTGGCCCATTCTTTACCGTGAGCAGCACTGAGCACCCGACGAATCAGCGAACCGTGGGATACCGCAATGATGCGCTGACCGGGATACTGGCGGACGACATCCTGCAAAGTCTTCACCCCGCGCACGTAGACCGAACGCTCGGATTCCACGCCCTCATAAAAAGCATCGGGTTCGGCCCGCGCCTCTACAGAAATGTCCAGTCCCTCGGCTTCCCCATAGTGCCGCTCAATGAGCCCCTCAAAAGTTTCAGAGACTTCTAGCCCCAGTTCCTTTCCCACAATCTGTGCTGTCTCCAACGCACGGGAAAGAGGAGACGCCACCAGCACCTCAAATCCCAGGTTGAGCTCTCGCAGACGCTGGCCAATTTCCACCGCCTGCGCACGTCCGACCTCATTGAGAGGGATATCCGAAGACCCCTGCATCAAATGTTGCTTATTCCAAGCGGTCTGACCGTGGCGGATAAGAGTAAGGGATCCTGAAAGGTCCAAATGCTCGGTAGTCATTGGTTCTCCTTTATCAATCAGTGGTTCGGGGAGGGAATATTAAATAGCTTGCGATGAGGGAGACTCTGTTGAAGAGAAGTCTGTAGAACGGTGTTCCAAAAGTTCTAGAGGCAACTCGGTGATAGCGCCGTTAACGGGAAGAACCATGTCTTCACCCGTAAGTTCCTCCATCACCTGGGCTATCCACAGACCGTGAGCCACGATAATTACGTTCTTTCCCCGGTGTTCAGATAGAGCAACGTTCAATGCTGCAATGCCTCGTTCCCGCAGATCTTCCAACGGCTCGATACCGTTAAAACGAGCTTCTAAATCACCCCATATTTCGGGGGTAACCACCACACCCTCAGCTTCACCGAACGAACGTTCCTGCATGCCATCGTAGGTTTTAGACACCTCTAGCCCTAGCGCATGAGCAATAATCTCACCCGTCTGAAAGGCACGCGATAAAGGGGATGTAAGCACTGCATCCCATCGAAAATCAGGCTGATTCTCTTGCTCTGCTGCGGCCAATGCCAGCAAGTTTTCAGCAGCTTCCCCAGCTTGTTCCCGACCGGTTTCGTTCAGAGGAATATCAACCTGACCCTGGAACCTATGCTCAAAATTCCAGTCCGTTTGTCCGTGCCGAATAAGCACTACTCGGGCAGTCTGATCAGTGGTCAAAGAAGCATTTTCGGTAGAAGTCATTCCCCTATTATCGCAAACCACTCCCTTCTCTTCCCAGGAGATTATCCCGAAGCAGGCTGAGATAACGCCCTCATTCCCCGGCAGCAACTATGCAATCGTGAAAGAATAGAACCATGTTTTCTTCTTCAGTTGATACCCAGTGGTTCCCCACCTGCGCCGTCTTCGATTGCGACGGCGTCCTTCTCGATTCTGAGACAGTGTGGGGTGACATCCAAGAAGAAATATTCGCAAAATATAGCGTGACCCCTACCGCTGAAATTCGCCAACGCCTGGTGGGGTCAGCGGCATCCGACCTAGTAGATGCCATCGTTGAACTGACCGATCTCTCCGCTGCCTCCGACGACGAAAAGCAACAATTTCGCGCCAAGGTTGAACATGACGTCCACGAGAGTGAAGCCAACATTATCGAGCGTGGAGTAACCACCATCCCCGGAGCCCTCGATCTCATCAAGAAACTTTCTGCAGTGATGCCCGTTGCCGTGGCATCCAACTCATCATCAGAGTTACTCACCCGTAAGCTCACGAAATTTGGCCACCGTGAGTTCCTCACCACTTGGGTAGGCGCCAATGACGTCGAGAGCCCCAAACCTGCCACCGATATGTACACCGAGGCAATCCGCCGGCTGGGCGGGGACCCCGCACGAACCTTTACCGTAGAAGATTCAGCCGCTGGCTCCCAAGCCGCACGGGACTCAGGTGCAGTTACTTTCATCTTTACCCACGACCAGGAGAACGCACCCGAGGGTCGCGGATACTTCGATTCATTTACTGACCCCCAGTTCCTCGCCACTATTGACACCTGGATAGACCAGCTCAAAGCACACCAGGAGTAACTATGTCAGAAGGACAGAACGGTTCGCCCCAATTCGGACTTCGCTTCGAAGACATGAGCGAAGAAGAGCTCGAACACTACCGGCAATTCTGGCAGGAACCAGAACCCCAAGCAGGCGAGCCCGGATACCGCCTCCCTGAGCAGGACGCCGTTCGGGCACGCACTCGTATGGCAACCGGTCTGAGCTTCACACTTCTCCTCTTCGGCGTACTCCTCGCTCTCATTTGCATGATTGCAGGAAACGAGTTGCTTGCTTTGACGTGTGGGGTTGTCGTTCTCGCCGGGCTGGGATTATTGATTGCGGTACGTCGCCGTCTTTTCCCTTCCCTCCGAGTTCATGGACAAGGCCCCTTACGTAAAAACAAGAAAGCCAAGTGGTTCTGGCTTCCCCATTCACTCGTCATTGCGGGAATTCTCTGCGCAATCGCCAGCTTCACCATCATCCCTGAACTGGATGCAGGTAAAGACCCGATTGTATTGCGCACACACGTCCTGATGCTCAACGAAATCACCATGCTGTGCTTGCTAACCGCCGCGCTTCTCTACGGACTGCTCTCACTCGCTATCTACACACCCGAAGATAGCGACGACTCCCTCGTTCGCCCCACCGACTACGCGCAACAACAACTCCAACGCGATATTGACCGCAATAAACGCCGCGACGATGACTTTTACGACTCCTCCTGGATAACCGGCAAAGACCGCTAAATAGTAATTAGCGAGACTTAATAAGCCTCAATCAATACAAAAAACCGCGCCGCTCTGAATAAACAGGACGGCGCGGTTTCTCATCTACACGCTCGGAACCGGCACGGCACTCGCTACGCTCGTAGCAACCAATTCGCTTGCCTCTTACCAGCCTCGTCACCTCAGCTGATTCCGCAAAATTTTATACTCCTCGCACGCTCGGAAAATTTTGCTTCATTCGCACGCTCGGAACCGGCACGGCACTCGCTACGCTCGTAGCAACCAATTCGCTTGCCTCTTAATTCCTCGCACGCTCGGAACCGGCAAGCTCATCGCCTCAGAACCTTGCGAGCCAGAACGTTACCAATGAGCTGAATCAGCTGAACCATCACAATAATCACAAGAACAACTGCCCAAGTAATCAAATCGTTGAAACGCTGATAGCCATCAACCAACGCGACCTTACCCAGACCGCCGCCGCCAACATAGCCAGCCATAGCCGACATATCGACCACACCAATAATCAAGAAGGTGTAACCCAAAATCAGCGGACCAAGAGCCTCGGGAATCATCACGGTAAACAAAATCCGTGACTTAGAAGCCCCCATAGCGCGAGCAGCCTCAATCACGCCCGGGTCAATAGAGACCATATTCTGCTCAACAATACGAGCAATAGCGAAAGTTGCAGCAAAACACATCGCAAAAATCGCCGCGTTAACACCCAAGCGAGTACCAACGACCATCGACGTCAACGGTCCCAAAGCCGCCAACAAAATGATGAAAGGAATGGGGCGAACAAAGTTCACCAATAGATTCAAGAAAATATTTACCGGGCGGTTCTGCAAAATGTTGCCCTGCCGCGTGGTGTACAAAAGCGCACCAATTACCAAGCCCAATAAGCCGGCAATCACCATGGTTACAGAAACCATGTAAACGGTGTCGAAAATGGCGGGAACAAGTTTATCGGGGATAAATTCGTTCCAATCCACGGTGTTCGCAGCAACTAGTTTGCCCGATGCAACATTTAAGCTCATGAGCGAACCTCCTTCACGGTGGTTACGGTGGCAAGTTCAGCCACTACGGCGTCCAAACTGGTGATATCGCCCAGCAATTCAAGGGTCAGATTGCCGTAGCTCTTGCCCTGAAGAGTTTCCAAGCCACCCTGCACGATATTGAAATGCACCCCACGGTTGCCCAGGTAAGAAAGTACCTTGCCGATTCCCGTATTACCTTCGGTGATTTCAATATTAACCAGATAACCACGGTGGCGGCGCTTCAACTCAGCCGCTTCAAAAGCGTTAGGAGCCTGCTTGACGGTGGTGGATACGAAACGGCGCGCAACGTCGGTCTGTGGATTCGAGAAAACGTCATAAACGTTGCCCATCTCCACGACTTTGCCCTTTTCCATCACTGCCACACGGTCAGCGATAGAGGAAACCACATCCATCTCGTGGGTAATAACAACCACGGTAATGCCCAGTTCGTCATTGACCTTCTTCAAAAGCCCCAAAACTTCCTGGGTAGTTTCAGGGTCAAGAGCTGAGGTGGACTCATCTGCCAGCAACAAGGACGGTGACGTCGCCAACGCACGGGCAATGCCTACACGCTGCTTCTGACCGCCCGAGAGCTGGTCAGGGTAATACTTCGCTCGATCTCCAAGACCGACGAATTCGAGCATCTCCTGAACACGAGCACGACGTTTAGCCTTATCCCAGCCCGCAACTTTCAAGGGAAATTCAATGTTGCCCGCGATGGTACGAGAATTCATCAGATTGAACTGCTGGAAGATCATGCCGATATTCTGGCGAGCTTCCCGTAGCGCCGATTCTTTCTGCCCGGAAATACGGTGCCCTGCCACAGTCAGAGTGCCTTCTGAGACGCTCTCTAGACCGTTAATGAGGCGAACCAAGGTCGATTTTCCCGCACCGGAATAACCGATGATGGCAAAGATTTCGCCCCGGCGGACGGTCAGCGACACGTTGTCAACGGCGGTGAGGTTCTCTTTACCGCTCTTGAAAACTTTGCTTACGTTCTCAATGACAACCATGTCTTCGCTGGCTTGGGGAGCCGGTGTTGAAGCTACGCTCATAAACACTCTTTCGCGTTGGTGTGGTGGATTTTGCTAGATAAACGGCATAAGAGCGATAACCATCCAGGGCGCTGTGAGAACAATGCCGCAGTAGTTACCGCTCTTTGCCATCAAAATTTATTGCTTGCGCAGTGATTCTTCTGCATCTGCAAGAGTTGAGCGGAGCTCAGAAACGTCGGTCTTTACCTCAACAGCAGTACCGGCGGTTTCCTCCTGAACAACTTCCTGAACCTCAGAGCTGTGGAAGAGCTCTACAACCTTTTTGTAGGTTTCGTTGTCTTTGTCTTCATCCTGAGAAACGAAGAGGTTGACGTAAGGCTTCGCGTAATCGTTGGAGGGATCATCCTGAGCCAAGGCGTCCTTGGGGTTCAGTCCGGCGTCCTTCAGGAAGTCGTTGTTGATGACCGAGCCATCTACGGATTCCATGGAAACCACGGTCTGAGTTGCGTCAACAGCGGTAACCTTCACCTTGGATTTGTCGGTGTCGACGTCGTCAATGGTGGGACGATCGGTATCAGATTTGAAGGTAACCAACTTGTTAGCTTCAAGGAGCTGCAAAGCACGGGCTTCGTTTACGGTGTCGTTAGGGATTGCAATTTCGCCACCCTGAGGAATCTGGTCCAAGGAATCGTGCTTCTTGGAGAACAGGGCCATGGGGTAGATAACGGTGGGACCAACAATGTTGAGATTATCGTCTGCGTTCACGTTGTAATCCGAGAGATAGGCGATGTGCTGGAACCAGTTCATATCGATATCACCGGACTTCAGCGCGGGGTTGGGCTGGGAGTAGTCAGTGAATTCTTGATACTCAATATCGATGCCGTCTTTCTCAGCAACTTCTTTGAGCTTGTCATTGACGGGATCGCGGCCAACGATGCCGATTTTTACGGTCTCAGAGTCGCCTGATGCCGAATCGCTGGAGCCGCATGCTGCAAGACCGAAAGCTAGGGGTACGAGAGCCAAAGTGGCAACAAATTTCTTCACGGCTATGAATCTTTCTGTTGGAATGTGTGAAGCGACCACGTCTGAAGCGAACGGCACGATGCACTGAAATGCTGTCGAAGTGGCGGTTCTTCAAGGTATCTAAAAGAACTTCTCTAATTCAAACACGTCTTAGGATGTGGTGCGATGTCTGAGGCTTTTTCTACTTTTTTTGACAGCACACTTCTTCACATCGTAACAAATCGTAATATAAATGAAGCCTCGAAAACACGCGGTTTTCGGGGCTTCATTTTTACGTCATAAACGATAAACAACCTGGTCAGAGCAAATATTTACTGCTCACCGTATTTCTCCTCCAGTTGCTTGCGCACTTCGCGTCGCAGGGTCTTTCCCAGCATAGAGCGCGGCAAATCCTCGACTTCAAAGACCTTGCGGGGAACCTTATAGCGAGTGAGACGACCATAGCAGTGCTCACGTAACTCTTCCTGGTCGATGGCATACCCCTCAGTGGGAATAACTGCTGCCACCACGGTTTCTCCCCCGCCCTTGCGAGGAAGACCCACCACGGCGGCGTCCTTGACCGAATCATGTTGGCGCAAAGCCGCTTCTACCTCAGAGGGAGACACGTTGAACCCCCCGGTAATAATTACTTCTTTAATGCGGTCAACCACATAAATAAAGAAATCTTCATCAACCTTCACGATATCCCCGGTGCGTAACCATCCTTCGGGAGTGATCGAGCTACGGGTCTCTTCTTCACGCTTCCAATATCCCTTGAAACGCTGGGGGCCCCGTACCCACAGTTCGCCTTCTTCCCCAAAGGGAACGTCCTCTAAGGTATCGGGATTCACAATTCGCAAATCGGTGGAGGGGAACGGGACGCCGATAGAACCCGCACGTCGTGTTGCGTTCAGCGGATTACACGCCACCAGGGGCGCGCATTCAGTGAGGCCGTAGCCCTCTACTAAGAAACCACCGACGGACTCTTCCCATTCGCTCACCAATTCAGGGGGAAGGTTCATTGCGCCAGAGACCGCATAGCGGATTCCCTTCAGCGAAATGTTGCGGCTTTCCGCCTCATCGAGAAGACGGCGGTACACAGGAGGCACGGCAGGCAAAATAGTTGGCATTACCTTTTTCATTGCCTTAAGCATCAAATCAACATCCACCGTGGGGAAGATGACAAGACGGGCCTGACAAACCATCGAGATGCTCAGCCCCAGAGTCATACCGTAAGCGTGGAAAAGCGGAAGCACAGAGTAAATAACCTCATCATCCCCCGGCTGAATCCACTCTTCGCCCATGCGGGCATTTGCCTCCAGGTTTCGATGCGTCAGCATCACACCCTTAGGTGAGCCAGTGGTGCCCGAGGTATAGAGCAGCAGGGCGAGATCGGAAGCAGTTGGACGGTGATGGTTCGCGTCCAACGGAGCAAATTTTAGAAGAGACTTCCACTGCTTTGTGCCGGGTGCGGACCCCTCTAGTTTTTCGCGAGATTGACGTGCAGACTTCAAGGGAAGCTTCAGCGCCGCTCGCATATGCATCGGCATCGCCTCAATCATGTTCACCGCAAAAATGGTTTGTGGGCGAACATCAGAAGGCAAAGCCGTAATGTTATCGGCGACCTTGTCCCACACAATCGCCACCTTGGCGCGGTGATCTTCGAACATATGGCGCAGTTCGGTGGAGGTATAGAGCGGATTATGCTCAACTACTACGCCGCCCAAACGCAACACAGCATAAAACGCCGCCACATGTTGCGGGCAGTTGGGCAAAATAATAGCTACACGGTCGCCCGCGTTGACGCCTGCCTGGCGCAAGCCCTCGGCGACCCTACGAACTTCTTCCCCCAGCTGGAAGTACGTCGTCGTTGCTCCAAAAAACTGGAGAGCAACTTTTTGCGGAACCTCTCGAACCGCTTTTTCCAGTAAGTAGACCATAGAAGTTTCGGCGAGATCTACGTTGTGAGCTGTCTTCTCGTTATAGTTCTTCGTCCAAGGGCGGTGTGCCAAAGGAAATGAATCACTGTGCTGGGTCTTTTCGGCTTCATACATACATAAGATTCTGCCATGAAGCATAGGGTTTGTTCATAAGCTGCTTTGTTGCCCCCATTTTCCCCCTTTTTCCTGCGATACTAGGGAGATGGCTAAGAAGAAACAGCCTCCGTATACCGAACAAGAAATACGCGAGGTCATGCACGAAATCATTAAAAGACTCATCATTGCTGGTCTCGTCCTCATTGCGGTGGGCCTTTTGATTATCGTGGCGCTGAAAATCTGGGGAGGATAACGTGGCGGAACGACAGTTTGATTTGATGATAGCCGGTAAGGCATATAAGCCTGACGCCGTGTGCGTGGCTCTCTACGAGAACGCCGCTCGGTTAGCTCACCGCTACACCGAGGTTTACTACAGCGGTTCCTCCGAGCGTCGCGAAATTCTCGAACAGCTCTTTGGTTCCATTGGCAAGGATGTTGAATTTCGCCCCACTATTCAGGTTGATTACGGCATCAACACTTTCATTGGCGATGGCTGCTTCTTCAACTACAACACCGTAATTTTGGACGTCGCACCCATAACTTTCGGCAAAGGGGTTTTGGCTGGCCCTAATTGCCAGTTTCTCACCCCCACGCATCCGCTGAATCCCGTAGACCGCAAGAACCTCTGGGAAGGTGGGCTTCCCATCACCGTGGAGGATAACGTCTGGTTCGGAGGAGGAGTGACCGTCCTTCCCGGCGTCACCATTGGAGAAAACTCAGTGATCGGTGCCGGGGCTGTGGTTACCCGCGACATTCCTGCGAATTCGGTCGCCGTGGGCAATCCTGCGAAAGTTATTAAAACGATTGACCCCAATGAGCGCCCCGCCAGCGGTCAATTTAACCCTGCCGAGCTCGGTCTATAACTCCCTCTCTGTTGGGCTTAGGAAAGTAAACTCATGTCTGAACCTTTTAACTATCGTTTTCAACGCGACAAAAAGCGTGCCGCCCGAGACCAGTCTGCGGAAGAATGGGATTCAGTTTTTTCTGACGAGAACCCCACCCGTGTTCTCTCGCCTCAGGAATCTCACGCCGATGACTACTCGGCCGGTTCCTATCGCTCAGAACCGCAAGACTTTGGCAACGATTTTGATGACCGAACCGAGGTTCTCAACAGCAACGACATCGAGAACCCTTCTACAGAAGACATCTCGGCAACGCGCAAGCGCCGAACTTCGCCCTCTAACGCAGCCACGTGGAGCGATGCAGATCGTACTGAGCCACTCTCCCCTGCAGATTATTCGACAGAAACCGCTTCTTATCCCGCCACCGAAGACACGCGAGTGCGCCCGGTAGCTGCTGAGCCGGCATATGCGCCCGCCCGCACTCGAAGTGCTGGGGCTTACGAAGACGAGATGCCCTTGAGAGGTATCTCTGAGGACGCCGCTAAAGCCCGCAATTCACGTATTCATTTCTTCCCAGCATTTTTAGGCTGGCTTGTCACCTATTCGCTACTCACCTTCAGCGATTTCTTCCACAGACTCATCAACCAAATCTTCGGGCTAGAGAACTTTTCGAGTTTCCCCCAAGCTTTTGCTCAGGCAATCGGTCTTTTACCCGGTTCAGGTAGCGCTCCGTGGACCTGGTTTATCATTGCCTCAATTTTGATTGTTCTCAGTGCCGGTTGTGGAGGCTACGCCGCCGCCCGCATGGCTCGCTTTGCCCCGGCAAAGCAGGGCTTCGGCGTCTGGCTGTGGCATCTGGGGATGGTGCTATTGGCAACCATCATGACTTTCTTTGCAGGTTCACTGATGGGGACGGGCGAGCCCCAGTTGGCACTTCAAACTCAGCTAGACGGTGCTGCCGGACAGAACATCTTGGGCATCTTGGTGGTGATTGGTCTGATTCTGATAGGTGCACTTCTGGGGTCTTTCTTTGGACCGCGCTACCACCGCAGAATTGTTCGTCAGTCCCAGCAACAGAGGTAAATAATCCCGGAAAAATACGCAACCACAGCCGTCGTTTTAAAGCTGTGCCGAGCTACCTCTCCAATTTTTCTCACCTAGAGAAATTCCGTTTCATCCGAAAGTATCATCTTTTGCACTACAGGTATTATTTTGCGGTATTGTTTCCCACAGACAAACCTGCGCCATGCTTACCGCTATAAAATAGCTGGCATAGACAACACACATGGATAGCAACACCGCACAGAGCCTGTGCACTTATTTGGGGGAAAAATGAACGTTACACGCGTAGCAATTGTTGACGATCACGAAGTCGTACGGGAAGGCATGCGTGCGGTTGCAGAAAAATCTGAAGAAGTAGAGCTAGTTGGAGCTTCCCCTACCGTCAATGATTTGCTCGTCGCGCTAGGTCGCAATCCTCGTGATCCCGGCTCCGCGGATCTGGGGAAAATCAAGCGTGAATGCGACGTCGTGTTGCTTGATCTATCGCTTCAAGACCGTTCACGCCCTTCAGAAAACGTTGATTTGTTGCGTCAGGCTGGCATCAAAGTTCTAATTTTCTCTATCGGTGAGAACCCCGCGCTGATTCGTGAAGCGCTGAAGTCAGGTGCGTTGGGCTTGGTTCGTAAGTCTGAGCCTCTCGAGCATGCATTAGGTGAGGCTAAGAACATTGCCGAAGGCAAAGCTGTAGTAACTAAAGAGCTCGCTGCTGCAATTGATGGCGACCATGAGTTCTCCCGCGCTAATCTTTCTCCTCGTGAGCAAGAAACCCTCCGCCTCTACGCTTCCGGTTTTGCGCAGGTACAGGTAGCTCGCCGCATGGGCATCAAGCAGTCAGCAGTAAAGACCAACATCGACCGCATCCGCGAAAAGTATACTCGCGTTGGCCGCCCTGCTCCCACCAAAATTGACTTGCGTATCCGCGCCATCGAAGACGGTCTGGTAGATACGATGGAAGACGTCAAGAGCGCCGAACGTTACTTCTAATCCCAACACACGGTGAGTTGGCTTCCTCTTCAGAGCTAACTCACCTTTTCTTCTGGAGATTAATGTTGGTTAATCTCTTCTCCCCCTGATTCGCCCCGCAATCTTCACGAGGTCCACTATTGGAACAGGTTCGCACCGGTGCAACTAAAGACCTTGCTCAGTCTCTGAGAACTACCCCTTGGCGGTTTCCCCTCCCCCTTGCTAGCGGACAGAGACATTTAGCTGGTCCTTCTAGCTTCGGTCTCATCTACGCCATGGAAGTGTTTTTCTCGCTCCTTGCCGTAGCGATACTTTTCCAGGCGTTTATCCCACTCACTACTAACCCCCTCAACTTCGCGTGGTGGCACACCATTTTTGTGGCAGCCTTTCTCTTCCACGCAGCATGGCTAATTTATGTGGGGTTAAGACGGGAATATTCTGCTGGATCAGTTGCTCCTGCCGCTTACATTACATACGGGGCATACGTCTTTTGGCCCTTTGCTCTCACTGACAATGCTTACAGCGCTCACCCTTGGTGCTGGCTCATTGGGCTCTACGGAATGATAGTTCCGCTATGCATGGGCGGTTTTAAAGCCATCTTCCTTAATGTGCTGGGATATTCTTTCGCCTTATCGTTTGCTCTTATTGGCGGCAAGTTAGCTCTCGGATTGCCTGTGGAATGGGCAGAGGTGGGAACTCAAGTTTTCTATCTCGCCACGCTTGCAACCATGCTCGGAACTGTTTTTGGGGTAGCTCGAATCTACGCTGAACGCTCTGATGTGTTTTATGCAGAAACACTCGCAGCCCAGCTACAGCTCACCCGAACCAGAGACCAGTCTCAGGACCTTCAAGAGTTCGACAAGCTGGTTCACGATAACGTCATGGCCGCGCTCTTGGATGCTAGCCGTAGCGAAGGCCCCATTGCCGATCGGACCCGAGCCCTCGCCCGTCGTGCTATTGGAGTGCTAGAAGAAGAAACTAACAAGGTACAGCCCATGCGGCCGGTGACCTTCCAAGAGTTAACCGAGCAAATTGCCACCGGCGTGTACCCCTGGAACTCTCGGTTACGTTTCGTCTCCGACGACGTCGAACTTTTCCCAAAAGCCAATCCTTCCTCCCCTATTCCCCCGGAGGTAGCTCGTGCGTTTACCCATGCCGTCACAGAGGCCGTCTCGAACTCTGCCCGGCATTCAGGCACCCGCACCACCCAAATTAGCGTACGCACCGAACGACGTCGCCCCTCAGGTACCGCTCGAACGGCAGATGAAGTCTCATACATCTACTGCACCGTCACAGACCACGGTCAGGGGTTCAACATGAAAAACCTGGATATGCGGCGCATGGGTGTGCGAGTATCTATGATTCGATCGATGGAAGAGGCAGGCGGTCAGGTGACCATCAAGTCAGCGCCTTATCGAGGAACTGAGGTTACCGTACAGTGGCCAGGAGAGCAGGATAATGCTTAATCAGTATTATTCCCACCGCTTGTTCCGTACAGGAGTCGGCGTATTTTTTGCCCTGGGTCTGTTCAGTTTCTATATCTGGTATTCGCAGTTTGCACTCATGTCCCCATTGGCATGGGTTCCTCTTTTGGCGTGCATTATCCTCTCATTCACGCTCGTACTGTTTCCCACGAACACCAAACGGCTTCCATTTTTTATTACGCCGCTAATCCTCTTGATTGCTATGGTCACGCTTCAGATGATGCTCCTTCTTCTGCCGCATAACTTGACCCAGCTCAGTATTTTATTTCCGCTGCTCTACTCGCTCTCGATGTGTAGCACCCTCATCTTGCGTGACCATGCGGTTTCTCCATGGGTTCTCTTTGCCCTATCCATGTTGCTCGTGTTGAAGTGGCATCTTGACGTTTTTATTTCGTCTCTTTCTATCGCTGCAGAATTTTTGGTTCCAACCGCCATTCTGGGAGGCATGCATGTCTTCAAACACCAGATTCAGCAGGCTTCTCACAAGGCCAGGCAGTCACGCATTTTGCTCCAGCATGCAGAATTTGGCAGAGAACATGAAGAGGGCGTAAGTTCCGTAGCTGCGCATCGCGTTCAGGAAGTACGCTCTCTTACTGAGGACATGCTGCACCGGATTGCGTACAACAGGGAACCTGTTACCTCTGATGAGATTAACGAATTTCGTTTTACCGAGGCTCAGTTGCGAGATACTATTCGCGGTCGCCACATTGTGAACAAACAAATTCTTGAGGCGGCGATGGCGGCACGATGCCGGGGCGCCAAGGTAGATATTTTGGACGAACGCGGTGAGCCCCTGCCGCCCCACATCGTGGAGGTTCTGACCCCGTGCGCAGTTGATTTGCTCGATGATGCTTATGGAGGCACCATCACTATCCGTGCCTTCCCTCCCGATGATCCCACCGCAGTTATGTTGGTACACGACGGTAATTCGGAGGACGATGAGCCCTCTGCTGTTGAAATTGCCCAGCATTCCGGCGAAATTGAGAGGTTCTAAGAAACACCCACGAAGAAGCCTGGCTCATCGTATTTGAACTTTGTAGGCATAATAAGAATCTTTGTAACCGAGTATAGGGACATACAAAACCTATTGTTTTTGACAGACTTATAAGTAGTTGAGAAATGCGAGTCGGGGGACTCGTACGTTCTAGTGATGTTGGGGGACGGATCTAGAACACTTCTCAACCTAAGGTATCTAGCTGATTCCTTGCTTTTTGGATTTTATCCAAACGGTTCCTGGGCTTCTTGGGGGAGATAGTCTAGCGAACCGGACTGCAAGGTATGCGCCTTAACGTACTCGAGACCTCAGCTTTTAGCTGAGGTCTCCTACGTTTAAGGTATTTAGATACCTGCTAGGCGTCCCTTCTCATCTGAGGAGGGACGCCTAGCAGTATCTAGAGCTGATATTTACTCATCGAGAAGCAAGGCTGGCTCTTCCATAATTGCCGCTACGTCTGCCATAAAACGAGCGGAAAGATCGCCGTCCACCACACGGTGGTCGAAAGATCCTCCCAAGGTAGTAACCCAGCGGGGAATAACCTCGCCATCCACTACCCACGGTTTCTGCTTGATAGTACCGAAAGCTACGATAGCTACTTCGCCAGGATTAATAATCGGAGTTCCCGTATCAATACCTAGCGCACCAATATTCGTGATGGTTAGCGTTCCATTGCTCATCTCTGCAGGCTGAGTCTTACCTTCGCGTGCTCGCGTGGTGAGTTCATTGAGCGCAATAGCTAGCTCTCGCAGCGAAAGATCCTGGGCATCCTTAATATTAGGAACCATAAGACCGCGCGGGGTTGCCGCGGCAATACCGAGATTCATGAAGTGTTTGAGCAAAATTTCTTGGTCAGTCCAGGTGGCATTCACCTGAGGATTTCGTGCAGCCGCCCAAATAACGGCTTTTGCCAGAATCAAAAGCGGGGTCACTTTAATACCCTCAAAGTGGCGGGACTTCTTGAGGCTACGCACAAATTCCATGGTGCGGGAGGCATCGACGTCCACGAAAATTGAAACGTGGGGGGCATTGAACGCCGACTCCACCATCGCCTTCGCCGTAGCTTTACGGACACCGCGTACCTTGATGCGCTCAATACGGTCTCCCCCGGCACCCTGAGGAATCCAGAATGACTCTGGCAGAGTGTCTTCGTGATCTTCTTCGCGCAGGTGAGCTACAAAGTTGAGAAGATCGCGCTTAGTCACCTGCCCGTCATCACCGGTAGGAGTAACCTCTGCAAGGTCCACGCCCATTTCCTGTGCTGCTTTACGAACTGGCGGTTTAGCCAACGTATGACGACGCGGTATAGAGCCTACCGGCTCATTCGCCACAAGATCTTTTTCAGCAGTATTGGGGAGACGACGCAGGCCGCCCTCAATCAGAGCAGATGCCCGTTCGGTCAATCCACCAATTGACTCACCTAACGAGCCGCGCAACAGCTTACGTTCTTGTTGAACTGCATCCAGATGAGGCGAGGTCTGCTGAGCTGGTTGGGGATCGGACGAGGGGGCGGAAGATGCCGCCAGCGGTGCAGGTACCACAGGGCGCTTACGGGCACGACGTTTCACTGGATCCGCTTTAGGACCGGAACCCACGAGATTTTTCGTCTCTCCCGGAGTATCAGCGGCGAGGTTATGGGGGCTAGTTTCTGCGCCTCCGGTTGCGGTGTTTGCTTCTTCAGCGTCGTCGGCAGGAGCATCGGCGTCCGCCTCAGATTGAGCGCTATCGGCAATAGTTACCAACGCCGACTCAACCTCTACCGTTTCCCCCTCTTCAGCGTGGAGAGTCTGCACTACACCTTCAAAAGGAGAGGACAGCTCTACTACTGATTTGGCAGTTTCAACCTCCGCCAAAACATCATTAATCGCGACGATGTCTCCCACCGCCACCTTCCAGCTGAGGATTTCCGCTTCGGTGAGACCTTCGCCCACGTCGGGGAGCCTAAAAATTTGAGACATAGCGTTCCTTCGTATGGTTCTTAGCTATTAGTAAGCGAATGAGCGGTCGATAGCTTCCAGAATACGGTCAATCCCAGGCACATATTCTTCTTCACTCCGAGGTACTGGATAAGGAGTATGGAATGCGCCCACGCGCAGCACCGGAGCTTCCAGCGAGTAGAAACAACGCTCAGTTACCGCCGCAGAGATTTCAGAAGCAACACTCACAAAGTTATATGCCTCCTGAGCTACGACTAACCTGCCCGTTTTAGCTACAGATGCACAGATTGTCTCGATATCCAGCGGCGAGATAGAACGCAGGTCAATCACCTCGACGTCGTGCCCGTCCTCCCGCGCCGCCTCAGCCACAGCAAGAGCGGTAGGGACCATCGGTCCGTAGGAGACCAAGGTGAGATCGCTACCTTCGCGCAATGTAGCAGCGCAGAAAGGATTAAAATCTGTATCGTTAAAATCTACTTCACCCTTAAGCCAGTAGCGGCGCTTAGGTTCCATGAAAATTACAGGATCGGGGTGTTGAATCGATGCACGAAGCATCCAATAAGCATCATGAGCCGACGACGGCGTGACCACCCGCAAACCGGGAGTATGCGCAAAGTACGCTTCAGGTGACTCCGAATGGTGCTCAATAGCTCCCACCGAACCGCCATAGGGCAGGCGAATCGTTACGGGGATTTCGTACTGTCCGTTAGTGCGCCCTCGCAAACGAGCAAGCTGAGTGGTGATTTGGTTAAAAGCGGGGAAGACAAAACCATCAAACTGGATTTCTGGCACAGGGCGGTAACCGCGAAGAGCCATACCCACCGAGGTACCGATAATCCCAGCCTCACCCAGCGGCGTATCCATCACGCGGCGGGGACCAAATTCTTTTTGAAGACCATCGGTCACGCGAAAGACACCGCCGAGCTTACCGATATCCTCCCCCAGCGCTAATACCTTCGGATTCTCGGTCATCTCATCATGAAGGGCACGGGTAATTGCTTTTGAAAGAGCAAGGTTCTCTGTGGTCATCTCTTACTCCTCCTCAAATCCCGCGTTGTATTCGCGGTAAAAACGGCGGTCATTTTCAGTTTGGGTGTGGGGTTTTGCGTAGGCGAAGTCGAAATTAGTCTCATACTCGGCTGGCTCTGCAACTAAAGCTACCTGGCGCACTTCGGAGGCAACCTGTTGAGCTTCCTGATCGACACCTTCGAAAAAGCTATCGTCTGCCAGCTTGTTATGACGCAAATATTTTTCCAGCCGAATCAGTGGGTCACGCTGGGCATACTCATTTTCTTCTTCACCCGTACGGTACTTCGTGGGATCGTCGGCGGTAGTGTGAGCGCCTAAGCGGTAAGTTTCCGCCTCAATGAGTACAGGACCTTCTCCCGCGCGAATCTTCTTCATGGCGTAGCGGGTAGCGGCGGCAACCGCCAAAACGTCGTTACCGTCTACACGTAATCCTTCGATACCGTAGCCAGCAGCGCGAGTAGAAAGAGGCACCCGCGACTGAGTTTTAAAGGGCACCGAAATAGCCCACTGGTTATTCTGAACAAAAAAGAGGACGGGCGCGTTATAAGAAGCGGCAAAAACCATCGACTCGTGGATTTCGCCTTCAGTCGAAGAACCATCACCAAAGTAAACCGCTACCGCAGCAGGCTGAGCATTCTCCTCCGAAGCGGAGAACTGACCTTGGCCCATCTGCTTTTCACCGGTTGTTTCCTCTAGCTCCCGGTCGAAGTTGAGCGCCATAGCGTATCCCACTGCGTGGGGAACCTGTGCCGCTAGCACCACGGTATACGGGTGAAAATTATGTTTCTTGATATCCCAAGGGCTGGTCTCGGATCCGCGGAAAAACTTCACTAAGTCGGTGAATTCCACACCGCGAGCGAAAGCCAAAGCATGTTCCCGATAGCTGGGAACCACATAGTCCTGGGGTAACAGACCCATTGCTGAGCCAACTTGGGCAGCTTCCTGCCCGCGGGAGGGCGCCCACAGGGACATCTGCCCCTGGCGCTGCAACGCAGTAGCTTCGTCGTCAAACCGGCGAGTAACCTTCATCTGACGGTAGGCCTCTTTCAGCTCAGCTTCGCCTACGTCTTGAACATAAGGGCTGAAAGTGCCGTCCTCTAAAATAGCTCCTTCTTCATCCATGATGCGAAGAAGCGGTAAAACGCCGGGATAGATTTTGCCCGAACTTTGCTCAGGTGTCAGCTCTGCTGGCATGTGGCCTCCCTACTGTGTTTCTATTAGCTCTGCATTAACCCTATTCCTGTTTTCTCCTAAAGAACCCTAAATATGGTCACAGAATAATTTTCTGAGAGGCAGGGCACCCTAGTTGCCTCGGGATTAGGAGCCCTCAGTACAAATAAGATGCCCTTATGCCTCATCAGAACTTACTTTTAGCCCATATAGAGTTACGGTTTCTTCGGTCCATGTTCGAAGTTCTGGCACAGTGAAATGAAGCGGGTATTCGCCTCGTCTTCACCAATACTGACGCGTACACCCTCGGTACCAAAAGCTCGCACAGACAGTGCGACTTCCTCGGCTCGTCGAGCAAACTCAGGAGAGTGCTCGCCCAATGCCAGCCACACGAAATTAGCGCGGGTCTCAGGAATCCACCAACCTAAATCTTCAAGCGCTTTTTTGACTCGCTCTCTCTCAGAAACTAAGTGCCGCACCCGATCCATCACTACATCGTGGTGCTTTACCGAGGCGATAGCAGCCTCTTCCGCCAGAGAAGTCACTGCAAAAGGAGTAGCGGCAACGCGAAGATACTGGGTTATCTCCGGGTGAGAAATTGAATAGCCCACACGCAACCCAGCCAAGCCCTGGGCTTTAGAGAAAGTACGCAACACTACGACGTTGGTGTAGTCGGGGTAAATGTCCAAACCGTTGACCGGAGGTTCTTCACCCTCTGGAATTTCTGAGGCGGAGCAGAACTCGAAGTAAGCCTCATCAATTACTACCACCACGTGGGAAGGAACTTTCTCTAGGAAATCCCGTACCTGGATTTCGGTAAGCGCCGGACCAGTAGGGTTATTAGGAGTACAGAGAAGAATGACGCGGGTGTGCTCAGTGATAGCCGCCAGCATTGCTTCTAAATCATGTGAACCGTCAGCTTTATTGGGAACCTGGATACTTTCAGCACCGGCTAGCCCCACACAAATAGGATATGCCTCGAACGAGCGCCACGCGTAGATAACCTCGTCTTTCTTACCGTCGTCCTGGGCGCCAGCGAAAGTAGAAAGAATCTGGATGAGCGCGCCCAAGCTCCCGCCACCAGTCACAATATCCTCTGGATCAACACCTAGCTGTTCGCCCAGAACCCCACGCAAACGAGTGGAGAGGGGATCCGGGTAGCGATGCACAGTATCAAACTGGGAAAGAATGTCAGCAACTTCTGGTACAGGTCCCCAGGGGTTCTCATTCGAAGAAAGTTTGAACTGCTCCAGCCCCTCTACCGCTACAGGAGGCTTGCCCGCTGCGTATTTAGGCAGCCGGTCAAAAACCGGGCGGGGAGAAGGATTCAGCTTACTTTCCGTTTCAAGATATGCATTTACATCAGTCATGGTTCTCATCATAGTTGTTCTAGCTCACACAGTCTCTACCCTTATATGAGTTCTCGCTTGTTGCTTTCAGTATGGCATTTCTCTTAATTTTTAGAAGATATATTCTATATATTGATACATATTTTAGAATTTATGTTCTATTCTTAAGGCATGAAAGCAGTGATTCTCGCGCGCCTCACTTCCCCAGCGCCTGCAACTTACCC
>NZ_LXTU01000033.1:0-988 GCF_001683935.1 Rothia sp. ND6WE1A
CTATTATACCGTTCAAGAACTTTATCTAAATCAACGTTTTTACCGCTCAAGAAGCTTTTTGGATTTAAGCTAGTGAGTAATAGTATGAAAGTTTTTGTTTTGACAGTATTCATAAGGAATTTATTTTCTGTAAAATATGATTCACTCAAACTTAAAGAAAAATTTGTCAATTCTGTTGAGTTTGCATCATGCTTGAGCTTAATCATATTGTCGATATCAGTCTTTAAATTACGTTGGACACCGGCTGAGTATCGAGCAGCAAAGCAAGTTTTCCAGAACCAGGTGTTTATTTGAGCTCTCTGAGAATCTTCAATATTCACATACTTTTTGTCAGATGCATAAAAAACTGACAGAGGTATTAATATCGTTGCATATGGCAGGTTTTTTAGAGTAGCAATATTAAATTCTTTTTTAATATGATCAATTGCTCCTGCTATTCCCTTTTCAATAGTTGGAAAATGAGTTCGAATTTCCTCACCAGTAATACTTAAAAGCGCAGTTGCGTTCGGCTCATTTTTGATTACTGCAGCTGCACAACGAAGAATTAAATCAGAGTCTTCTCCGACCTCTTCAAAACCAAAATCTTGTAGTCTTTCTCCAAGTTCTTTGAATTTATTTTGTAAATCGAACTCTTCGCTCCAAGTCCATGCGGCTAACAGTTGAAAAGTATCGAGAGCTACCCCAAGTCTGTTGACTCGTTCAAATACAATACCTACTTTATCCCTGTCATCCGTTTCTATCGATTGTACAGGAACATCTGTTTCCTTAAATACTGCCTGAACTTTATCAATTTCTTCTTGTTGACTGTCAGATAGATTTTTTGTAGCTTTTCGGTATTCTACTGTATCAAAAAAAGTATTAATCGGAAAATATCTTATATCTTCAGGATTTTCGGGTATTGCAGTAAACTTAGAGGCTTATTCAAAAGTCCTCCCAGCCGCATAAAACACCAACCCCCGAACCACCGCAAACACCCGCCCATACACGC
>NZ_LXTU01000036.1:0-894 GCF_001683935.1 Rothia sp. ND6WE1A
GTGTTTGCGGTGGTTCGGGGGTTGGTGTTTTATGCGGCTGGGAGGACTTTTGAATAAGCCTCAATATATGAAACGACTCTCGCCAGTATTAGTTCGGGAAACCGGCAATACACTCGTATTGACACCTGAAAAGGTAAAACATGAACCCTAATGAAGAAAACAATGGCGCTTACGGCTATCTCGTGTTTGCTTGGCTGCAGCTCGCCATCGCTATCACCATGATGATTATCGGACTGTGGACCTTGAAAGAACCGCTGATGGTGAAGGGCTACTACTTCATTACGTCCGTCCTTATTGTGGGGGGTGCTTCTATAGTTTTCGTCAAGCCCCCACCGACACACGAGACTCATAAAAACACCCATCCCGCAACATCGCAAACAAAACATTCAACCGCTTACGAGCCAACGCCATCACCGCCTGATTATGCCGCTTACCCTCCGCACACTTGCGATCGTAATAAGCACGCGAAGCCTGATCAGCCTTCAACGAAGCAAAAGCAGATAAGAAAAGCACTCGCTTAAGTGCTTTGTTCCCACGCCGTGAGGCGTGGGAACCCTTAATCGAGGTACCCGATTTTCTATCCACTGGCGCAATCCCAGCATAAGACGCCAGATGAGAAGCATCCTTAAAATCCTTACCCACCACCTCAGTTAGAATCCTGGCACTGGTGCGCACACCCACCCCAGGCATCGAACGAATAACTGCTGATAAAGGATGAGCTTCCACCAAATCCAGTATCTGCTGCTCTGCTTCACTACGCTGTGCCAGAATCAGCTCAAGCTGGGCAGCTAAGGAAGAAATAATCTGAGAAGCACTTGCTGTTCCAGCAACGATGACTGTTTGCTCATCAAGAGCTTGGAAGATTTCTTCCGTAAGCTTCGGTGCAAGCCGAGG
>NZ_LXTU01000039.1:0-4184 GCF_001683935.1 Rothia sp. ND6WE1A
GGTTTGTTCCTTTGTTTTTTGTTTGTTTTCAATTTACGGGAGCGGAACTAAACCCAGGACATATCAATAGGATCGTCGTAACCGATGTAGGGCTGGTAGCCGTTTCGGGTTCGGAGTTGGCCGAGTGCCCGTTCGTATTTGCCTGCGCGGGGGTTGTTGAGTGTTTTTTGGTCTTGGCTTATAAGTTCTTTGACCAGGAACTCATTAGGGCGGTGAACCTCGACGATGTATTTTCCCCAGCCGTAGCATCTGTCGTAGGAGCGTTCAATGGCGCGTGCTTTTTCTTGGGTGGATGCGTAGGTGGTGAGGATGGGGTGCTCACTGCCTTGTGGCGTTACGGTGATGGCGTAGAGATTTGTTTGGGTGTTACGGAATTCCACTGTTAGTTCACCTCGTCTTAGAGGTGATGTACATCGTGGGGTTCACTTTTTTGAAGTAAAAGAATTGTGGTTATTACTTGGCCCCAAATTGGGGCTCATAACCCGGAGGTCGCAAGTTCAAATCTTGCCCCCGCAACTTGATAAAAAAGACCCAGTTCTTAGGAACTGGGTCTTTTTTATTTTTGTCTTCTTTTACCCCGTGACCTAGAGGTTTTCTGAGGTACAAAGGCGACTATTTTTCTTAGACGGCTTATAAAGCTGAAGAATGTCGTGTATAGTCAAATCTTGGTTGATACGCATTTCTACGGATTCAACATCGTCTCTTCGATGTCATTGTTTTTGTAAAAATTCCTATTACCTCATCGGTGATGATTCTCTTCAACGCCCAGAAGGTTCTAGGCGGAGAAACTGATCCAGAGAACAAAAAGTGTTCTCACTTCCATATCTGAAGATCGATATGGAGCAATCGACCTCATTCTCGAGGTCATAACGAAAGTAATACAAAAAACATGGCTAACGGCACAGTAAAATGGTTCAACTCCGAAAAAGGCTACGGATTCATCCAGCCTGAAGACGGTTCAGAGGACCTTTTCTTCCATTACTCAGCAATCCAGAGCAGCGGTTACCGCACCGTTGAAGAGGGTCAGGCAGTAGACTACACCGCAGAGCGTGGCCCCAAGGGCATGCAGGCTAGCGAAGTTCGCCCCCTCTAATCCTTAGATTTTTAGAGAAAAAAGGACCGGTTCGATTGAACCGGTCCTTTTGGCATACCCTAACGCTTTAACTTAAGGTACGTCCTTTGAGTTCGGGCAGTACAAAGGACGCTGCCGCAGCTAGCACAAATGCCGCAGCAAACGTCCAGAAGAGGGCATTCATCCCGCCCCAAGCAAGGAGCGGGGGCACAATCAGTGGCGCTGCAATTGAAGCGATACGTCCAAAACCAGCCGCTGCCCCGGTTCCTTTACCTCGTACACTGGTGGGGTACAGCTCTGGCCCGATTGCATAGAGCGCTCCCCAGGCACCTAGATTGAAGAAGGAAAGTAAGCAGCCAGCCAGAATGAGGGTTGCTTCATTCCATGCCACTCCAAAGAGGCAGGCAGCAGCAGCGGAGCCGATGAGAAAAGCAGCCAAAGTGGAGCGTCGTCCCCAGCGTTCAATCAGAAAAGCTGCGACCGCATACCCGGGTATCTGAGCGAGCGTCATGATGAGAGTAAAGCTAAAGGATTTCACCAGCGTAAAACCCTGGGCATGGAGAATCGATGGAATCCATGTAAAAGCGCCGTAGTACGAAAGATTGATACAGAACCAGATCATCCACAGCGCGATGGTGCGTGAACGAAGTGAGCTGTGCCAGATCGAAGTGATGGGGGAGTCGCTGTGAGCAATGCTCGGCGAGGAGGAGGCTGGTTCCGCTGCTTTTTGCCCGATACGAGAAGACGAAAAGAGGGGCGGTGAGTCTTCGAAGGCACGGACTATTTTCTCGGCTTCGGCGTCTTTACCCTTCGCTTCTAAGAAGCGCACGGACTCGGGGAGTCCCAGTCGTATCACCATGGAATAGGCAGCGGGAACTAAGCCGATGGCAAGTGCCCACCGCCATCCATTCTCTGAGCTGGTGACCACGAACGTCCCGATGCAGGCAGCCGCTATCCAGCCCACTGCCCAAAAACCTTCCAGAATAACTACAACGCGCCCGCGAATGCGTGAGGGGGCAAATTCTGAGACGAGTGTGGAAGCAACTGGTAATTCGGCGCCCAGCCCCAGACCCACCACGAACCTAAAAATAATGAGTGCAGCCAGGGAACTCACCAGCGCCGATGCGCCCGTGGCAAGACCGTAAATCAACAGTGTTGCGGCAAAGATTTGCCGCCGTCCCCACCGATCTGCCAGCAGACCACCTAGCGATGCGCCAATGGCCATGCCCAGAAAGCCGATGGATCCCAGCCATGAAGTCTGAGTTGGGGTCAAACCCCACTGGACGGTAAGAGCCGCCATTACAAAGGAAATGAGCCCGACGTCCATGGCATCGAGTGACCAGCCAATGCCGGAGCCGATGAGCAGCTTAGAATGCTTGCGAGTAAAAGGGAGTCGATCAAGTCGTTCGTTTTTTGTTAGTGACATGGAGTGCTTTCAGAGAAGAAACGCTATTAGCAACCAATAGTAAAGGTTATTTAGACCTGAAGGAAGAGGGTGAGAAACGTGTCTGATTTTTCCCCGTTCTTCTCTTACCGTAAATCTCCGTTTCTAAATCGTGCCACAATAGAGAAAACGAGAGTCTAGAGGAGAAAAAGTGCGTCCACTCGTTATTGGTATCGCCGGGGGAACCGGGTCTGGTAAGACCACGCTCACCCGAGCGCTCATCGAATCGTTTGAAGAACAAGTTGCCGTAGTTTTTCACGACAACTACTACAAGAAAAACGATCACCTCACCTACGAAGAACGTTGTTTGCTCAACTACGACGCTCCGGATGCATTCGACAACGATCTTTTGGTCAAACAGCTAGATGCGCTCATCGAAGGGCAAACCATCGAGTGCCCCGTTTATGATTTCTCAGACCACAACCGCTCCGAAGAAACACTGATGGTGCAGACCCGTCCCATCATCATCGTGGAGGGCATCCTCATTTTTGCTGAGCCCGCAATTCGCGAGCGTCTAGACATCAAACTCTTTGTGGATACCGACGCCGACGTGCGCATCCTCCGTCGTATGCGGCGCGACGTCGTCGAACGCGGGCGTAGCATCGAATCTGTACAGACCCAGTATCTAGAGACCGTCAAGCCCATGCATGAGCTCTACGTTGAGCCCTCCAAACGATACGCGGACATCATCGTCCCTGAGGGCGGAACAAACTTGGTAGCGCTGGATATGCTGGTTCATCGTATTAAATCTCAGTTGGGTTCTCAGGCTTAAAGCTCATATACATGAGGGAGGCTCTCGCAGACGCGAGAGCCTCCCTCATGTATAGAAAGCGTTAGAAGCTAAATTATGCGTTCTTGTTCTTCAACGCAGCAAGTCGAGCCTCAAGCTCCGTTTCTTTGCCGAGTTCTTCCAAATCGTTGAACTGCGCATCGATGGAGGAGGATGCCAGCTCCTGCTGACCACGAACCATGGCTTCTTCGCGGCGTACCTTTTCCTCGAAACGTGAAATTTCAGAGGTAGGATCCATGACATCGAATGACTTCAAAGCGTCGTTGACCTGGGTTTGTGCTGATGCGTTCTTGCTACGAGCCACCAGCTCATCACGCTTGGAGGAGAGCTCACGGAGCTTTTCGCGCATCTTGGTCAGACCGTCTTTGAGCTGCTCAACGACCTGAGTCTGTGACTCAATCTGGGGCTTGATGGAAGCTGCTTCTTTCTCAGCCTGCATCTGGCGGCCCAGGGCAACCTTAGCGAGATTATCGAACTTATCAGCATTGGCGGTATCGCCGCTGGTACGGAATTCGTCTGCCTTGTTGGACGCAGCCAGAGCCTTGTTGCCCCACTCCTCAGCTTCACGCTGATCTTCTGCGAAATCTTCTTCGAGGAGGCGGAGGTTACCAATAGTCTGAGCTACTGCCTGTTCAGCTTCAGCAATGTTATTGGTGTAATCGCGTACCATCTGATCCAGCATTTTCTGGGGATCTTCTGCAGCGTCAATAATTGAGTTGATATTAGCCTTCGCAAGCTGAGCAATACGGCTGAAAATGGTTTGCTTGACCAACTTAAACTCCTTAGAGATTAATGAATATGTATATTTTTATTGTGCCAGGTAAAGGTTGAGAACGTGCAGAGTTTCAGGGAACTCTCAGGCAATGTTCACACTGAGC
>NZ_LXTU01000043.1:0-84605 GCF_001683935.1 Rothia sp. ND6WE1A
TTCGGTGCCGGGGCGGGTCTCTACCGAAACCGCGTGGGCATGTTCGGGCTTGTGCGCGACGGGGCGCTCAACGGTCACCTCGGCAATGGAGCTAGAAAGCGGGCCCGCAGAGCCGTCCTTGGTGTCAAAGAGATTCTTGCCGATTCGCTCGGGAATCGGAATAGGGTAGTTGCCGGTGAAGCATGCGGTGCACAGATTTTTGCGTTCCTGCTTGGTGGAGGCAATCATGCCCTCTTCAGAGATGTAACCCAGCGAATCAGCGCCGAGCGAATTGCAAATCTCTTCCACTGCCAGCCCATTTGCAATGAGCTCGGAGCGGGACGCAAAGTCGATGCCGTAGAAGCAAGGCCACTTAACGGGCGGCGATGAAATACGAACGTGCACTTCGGCAGCGCCGGCTTCGCGCAGCATGCGGACCAGGGCGCGCTGGGTGTTGCCGCGAACGATCGAATCGTCAATGACGATGAGACGCTTGCCTTCGACCACTGATTTGAGCGGATTGAGTTTGAGCCGGATGCCGAGCTGGCGGATGGTCTGCGAGGGCTGAATAAAGGTTCGCCCCACGTAGGCATTCTTCACCAAACCGTTACCAAACGGAATACCTGATTCTTCGGCGTAGCCAATCGCTGCAGGCACACCGGATTCAGGGGTAGGCATCACAAGGTCAGCCTCAACTTGGTGTTCGCGGGCGAGCTGGCGACCCATTTCCACACGAGACTCATAGACCGAGCGTCCGTTGATGGTGGTATCAGGGCGAGCCAAGTACACGTATTCGAAGACGCACCCGGCAGGCTTTGCTTCGGCAAAGCGGCGTGAGCGGAGACCACCTTCGCGGTCGATGATAATCATTTCACCCGGTTCAACTTCGCGGACGAACGATGCGCCCACAATGTCCAGCGCAGCAGTTTCAGATGCCACTACCCAGCCGCGTTCAAGACGGCCGAGAACCAGCGGTCGAACCCCTTGCGGATCGCGTGCGGCGTAGAGGGTGTGCTCGTCCATAAACGTTAGGCAGAAAGCGCCCTGAAGCGAGGGGAGTAAATCGAGGACGGCGTCTTCGAGCGAACCAAAATCGCTGTTATCAAGAAGTGCCGTTACCAAGGCGGTGTCGGTAGTGTTGCCCTGCGCCAGCTCGCCACGCAACGGAGCGTCGCCGCCGTTGCGCTCTAGCAGACGGTCGTAGAGTTCAGCAGAGTTAGTGATGTTGCCGTTGTGCGCAAGCGCCAGCGTGCCATAAGGAATATCGCCCAGAGTAGGCTGCGCATTAGCCCAGTGGGAAGCACCGGTGGTGGAGTAACGGCAGTGACCAACCGCCATATGCCCTTTCATCGGAGCGAGCGTTGATTCATCAAAAACCTGGGAAACGAGACCCATATCTTTGTACACGCTAATGCGGTTGCCATCGCTGGTTGCAATACCAGCGGATTCTTGGCCTCGGTGCTGCAGAGCGTAGAGACCGTAGTAGGTCAGTTTTGCGACGTCTTCGCCCGGTGCCCAAACGCCAAAGACACCACATTCGTCTTTGGGGCCGTGGTCGATTGGATCGAGATCGTGTGTGAGTTTTCCGTCAGGACGAACCAATGAATGCCATCTTTTCGAGGTTGGAGATGCGGTAGAAGCTCTTAGAAATTGGTGTATTTCTGTTTGCTCAGACGCTAACCAGTGTAACCGATAGCACTGGTTGAGTGGAGAAATATTGAGACGTGAGGTGTGGTCTTATTGGTCAGATGTTTCAACGGCACGTAGAGTTTCCGGATTTTTTGCCGAACGACGGTCGAGAATCAGAGCAATGATGATGCCGACGGTCGCGCCAATTGCCCCGATAACTACTGCCAGGACGCCGAATACAGCTGAACGAGAATAGTCCAGGGTTAGCATCTCAGGGGGGGTGAAGATGAAGGTAAGCAGAGTTGCCACAATTAGACCGATAACCCCACCTGTAATGGCGAATGCCGGGATAGACGGGGCACGACGGACACTTACAATCTGATCGCTGTGATCGTCCTGGTGTGTTGTGCGCGAGGTGGGGCTGGTATTTTGCTCGGTGCTCATGGGTCTTAACGTTACCGTATGAGACTGGCCAGGGGTTTGTGCCCGAAATCGAAAGCACACCATATGCCCACAGCACACGGTTCTTAGCTGTGTTGGTGGGCAAATGGTGTGTTCTCGAAGGTGGCATAGGTAGCGACGGCTGGGCGCCGTGCGTCTTAAAGAATCGGCATCCGATCTGATAAATCCGAACGTAACCCTGAAGCGGAAATCTTAGTGGCGTTCTCTTCCCACGTAGATACGCCCAACGCAACCGAACACCAGGTGAAAGCGTCGATTTCCACCACATTTGGTGGGGTTCCGCGTGTATGTCGCGGACCGGCAATACACTGTGTGACGCCGAAGGGCGGCACTCGGACTTCCACCGAGTTACCGGGGGAGAGGGTGGCTAACTCCTCCAAAAGATAGCGCACCGCAGTGGCGCGCTGGTTGCGCGAGAGTGCCTGAAAAGAAGCTTCCGGTGAATCTGAGGAAAGCGCTGCACGAACCGCAGAAATTGCTGCTGCACCGTCGTCCTCAGAAATTCTGCGCCGAATCGCCATTAGGAATCAGCTCCCAGAGACTCCTTCAACTCTTCAACTGCCAAGCCTAGCTCAATCGAACCGACGGGCTCACCGCCACCGAAAATGGGTCTGACGACCGCATCAACGCACTCATCGGCAAGGGCGGCAGAAATATAACCGCACGCTTCCAAAAGTCGCACAGCCACCAGCGAAGTTGCCCGCGAAGAACCGTCTAAAGCCTTTACTGCCACCGAAGCACCCGAGCGCAGACCAATCGCCAAAATGCCTTCGGCGCCGTTCTTCACCACGGCATCCAGTTTTTCAATGAGAACAGTGACCGGCTCCCCATATCCCTGCACGAACTCGGGATAATCCACCATTGCGGTGGCGACCGTGGCAGCGCGGGCATCGGCGCGAATGTTTTCTACAGCCGCTCCCAACGTGGAGTAAGCGCGAGCTAAACCGGTGAGGGAAATGGCGGCAACGGGGGCACCACAACCATCAACACCCACTGCGGAGATTTCCTCTTGCGCATACTCACTGATAGTTTCTAACGTAAGTTTTTGGAGGGGATGCTCGGCATCCAGATAAGTCTCAACCGGCCAGCCGCTCTTCTTGCAGCCCCACAAAAACGCCGCATGCTTACCGGAACAGTTGAAGGCAAGTTTTTGCTTGGGGTGTCCGGCGGAAACCAGCGCGTGATAGCTCGACTCATCACTAGGCCAAGCGGCGGGGCACTGAAGAGCGGAAGCGTCGAGGGAAGCTTCTTGAAGGATCGACTGCGCCACCTTCATATGTTCAAAAGAGCCGGTATGGGATCCCGACGCCAAAGCAATCTGTGCACCCTGTAGTTCAGCCCCCGCGTTCATCGAGGCAATCGACTGGAACGGCTTGAGCGTAGAGCGCGCAAAAATAGGGGTCGTGACGTCACCGAGAGCGGCAACCACTTTGCCTTCGGGGGAGAGGACGACGGCGGAGCCCACGTGGCGGGATTCAACGAATCCGCTTCGGACGATGCGGGCGAGTTCTACGGCGTCAGAGGCTGAAAAGGTCTGCATGTTTTAAGTATTCCATAGGATCTGCACCGATAGCTCGGCGCAGCGGGAGGCAAGCTGGCTGGGTCTGGCGTGAATCGCATTTGCGAGCGCTAGCGAGCCATGCGAGAAGGATCGCTTGCCAACGCTGTGCCGAGCGGAGGGTAAGGGCATGGATACTCAAACTTTGTGCAGTTTCTGCATTAATGTGGCACAAACTACTCCCGAAGGTAATTGCAGTTTCTGCATCGTTGCAGTTACTGTAAATTTATGAAGTTTCCACATTCCTGCATACGTGCGGACGAGCGAGAGGGTTTTTCTGACAAGCGAAAAGCCCGTGCTGCCGCCACGCATCAAGCCATTTTGCAGGAGGCAGAAGAACTCGCTCTGCGAGAGGGGCGGCAGGCTCTCACCACCAAGAGGTTGGTGGCTGAGGCCGAAGTCTCCGAGCGAACTATCTTCAATCACTTTGAAAACATTGACGCTATTTTGCTGACCAGTCTGGGTCAACACCTGGCTGATTTGGTAGATGTCAATGCTTTCCCTGCTCAGATAGAACTTTCCCAACTGCCCCTGGCTTGCGAGGATTTTCTCATCCAAAGCTTGCAGCGGGAGCGAAGCGCTGAAGCTCTTGACCACTTCGTCAATCTCGCGGCTACTTTTGGTTCCGCTGAGGACATTGGCGAGAGCATCGGGCAAGAAGTCTTTGCCACCGTGCAGAGTATGAGTATGGCGCTCTGCCAGCATGTGCAAGAGCTTTACCTCGCAGAAGATGATTTGCGAGTGGTTGAGCTGGCTCTGTATCTGCAGAATCTCCTCACCGGGATGCTTTTTGGCATGTGGCGTTATATGTACGAAAACCCACAGCTGCAAGAGAATCCTTCGCAGTACTCAAATTCGGAAATTCGTCAGAACATGATGTGGGGAGTCACCCAGGTGAGCACCGGACGTCCGAAGTTTTAGAACCTTATAAATTTCACAAGAGTTAGAAGATTATGTCTAAATTTTTGTATCGGCTCGGCTATTTTGCCGCGAGAAAGGCCTGGACTATTGTTGCTCTCTGGGCAGTGATTATCGCGCTTTTAGCCGGCTCATTTTCCGCTTTCCGCGGTGAAATGACTAACCAGATCACTATCCCCGGTACCGAAGCTCAGCAGGTTCAGGAAACTCTTTCGGAGAAGTTTGATACGAACACCACTGCTGGTTTTGGTCAGGCGATTCTTGAGACCGAGAATGGTTCTGCTTTCACTGAGGATCAGAAGAAGGCAGTTGCTGATGCCGTCTCTCGTGCTGAGGGGGTTGATCAGGTTGATTCCGTAACTGATCCGTTTGCCACCGCTGCGAAAATTGCCGACGGCAAGAAGCAACTAGAAGACGGCAAGACCAAGGTTGCCGACGGCGAGAAGCAGATGGCTGATGCCAAGAAGCAGCTCGACGATACGCAGAAAAAAATCGATGATGGCTCACTTGAATCTGAGGCTCGCGCCAAGATTGAAGCAGGTCAGGCTGATATCGATTCAAACCGTCAAAAACTTGAAGGTGGCCAGCAGCAACTTCAGATGGCTGAAACCCTTCACCTGCCTCTCACTCCCGACATGCAGGAGCAGAAAAAGCAGCTTGAAGAGGGGCAGAAGAAGCTGGAAGAAGGCCAGAAGGAGCTTGATGCTCAGAAAGCAAAGCTTGAAGATGGCTCTCTCATTAAAGATGCTCAGAAGCAGGTTGACGACGGTCGCACTGAGCTAGAGAAGAAGCGCCCCGAACTTGATGCGGCGAAGAAGGAACTGGATCGAAACCAGGCTCTTCTGGATATGACTTCGGATGCGGCGTCTATCTCTGAGAACGGTTCAGCAGCTATTGCAACAGTTTCTTTTACCGATGACATTATGGCTGTGAGCCCTGAACATCTGGCGAATACTCGCGACGCGTTTTCTTCTTTAGAAGATCACGGGGTTAAGGTCTTGTACGATACCAACCTCTCTGGTCAGCGGCCTGAAATGGGCATGACCGGTGAAATGATTGGTATTGCTCTGGCTCTGATTATTCTCTTCGTCATGCTGGGCACGTTGATTGCTGCTGGTCTGCCTATTTTGATGGCGGTCATTGGTGTTGCTGGTGCCATGATGGGTACTCTGGCCCTTTCTGGCGTAGTGGATATGACGTCGACTACTCCGGCCCTCGGTTCTATGCTGGGCCTGGCTGTGGGAATCGACTACACCCTCTTCATCTTGAACCGCCATCGCAACAACTTGGCGCAGGGCATGGACATGAAGAAGTCGATTGCTCTGGCAACCGGTACCTCTGGCGGCGCTGTTCTCTTCGCGGGCACCACGGTTATTATCGCTTTGCTTGCTCTCAATGTGGTGGGAATTCCCTTCCTTTCGGTCATGGGTAACGCTGCGGCGTTTGCCGTGTTCATGGCGGTTGCCGTAGCGGTCACGCTCTCGCCAGCCATCCTTTCTCTGGTAGGACGCCGCATTATCAGCAAGAAGCGGTGGGCAGATATTGACCGTCGCTCGGCTCTTCATACCGACGACGCTGAAACCGCTGAAGCTGCGCATGTTGCCGCTACCGAGAAAGAAGAGCGCCCCACTGGCTGGTTGAAGGCGATTTTGGCTAAGCCGGTAGTGACTATTATTGCTGTGGTGCTTGCGCTGGGCGCTGTGGCGCTTCCTGTGAGTGACATGCGTTTGGGCCTTCCCACCGGTGCAAGCCAGAAGGAAGATACCCCTGCTCACCAAACTTACGAAGCAATTAGTGAAAACTTTGGCGAAGGTCAGAACGGTACCATCATCGCTGCGGCGAACCTGCCCGATGGAACTACCGAAGATCAGGCTAAGGATTTGCAGGTTGAAGTAGGGCAGAAGCTCCTGGAACAAAACGATGTCAAAGCGGTTATACCCGCGTTGATTTCTAAAGATAATTCCACTCTGCTCTACCAAATCACCCCCGATGCGGGACCATCTGAGGTGTCCACGGAAAATCTCGTTTCGAATATCCGCGACTTGAAGCTGGATACAGACGACGGCGAAGTTACTTTTGGTGTGACCGGACAGACCGCAATGAACATTGATATTTCAGAGAACCTGGCAAAGGTACTCCCCATTTACATCGCTATTGTGATTGGGCTGTCCCTGCTGGTGTTGATTCTGGTGTTCCGCTCCATTTGGGTTCCGCTCACTGCAACCCTGGGGTTCCTCTTCTCCCTCGCTGCGGCATTCGGTGCGACCACCGCCGTCTTCCAATGGGGTTGGGCAGCTAGTCTCTTTGGGGTAACGACCCCCGGGCCTATCCTCTCTTTCTTGCCGATTATTGCCGTAGGCGTGCTCTTTGGCTTGGCGATGGACTACCAGCTATTCCTGGTTTCGTCCATGCGCGAGGCATACTCGCATGGTCGAAACGGTAAGAAATCAGTGGTGGTGGGTTATAACCATTCCGCTCGCGTTGTGGTTGCTGCGGCGTTGATTATGGCGGGTGTATTTATCGGCTTTGTCTTTGCTGGCGATCCCATGATGGCATCCATCGGATTCGCGCTGTCGGCGGGTGTCTTGTTCGACGCATTTGTGATTCGTATGACTCTCATCCCCGCGCTGATGTACCTGCTCGGTGATAGGGCATGGTGGTTGCCCAAGTGGCTCGATAAAATCCTCCCCGATCTTGACGTCGAAGGCACCCAGCTAGAACGCGAAAAGCACTAGCAGAGGCTAGCCGACCAAGTACCAAAACCCCTTCTTTCGGGGTAGCCTATGAGAATGAAGGTTTTGGTACTTGGTCCCGGCGGGCGCGAACACGCAATTATCCGAGCATTACTTGCAGATCCACAGGTTCAAGAGGTGCACAGCGCACCCGGTAATGCGGGCATTTCCCAAGATGTACCTGTACATCAAATCGACGCTAATAATCCTGAAGCAGCTGTTTCGCTGGCGCAGGATCTTGGCGTCGATTTAGTTGTAATTGGCCCCGAAGCTCCTTTGGTTGCCGGTGTGGCCGATGCCCTCCGCGCGAAAGACATCAATGTATTTGGTCCGAATCAGGACGCCGCTGCGCTGGAAGGCTCTAAAGCTTTCGCTAAGGAGATTATGGCGGCAGCGGATGTTCCCACTGCCCTGGCGTATGTGGCAACGAATGCCGATGAAGCTATCAAGGCTCTAGACACCTTTGGCGCTCCCTATGTGGTCAAGGACGACGGACTGGCAGCAGGTAAAGGTGTGGTGGTCACCGAAGACCGCGCCGCCGCGATCGCTCATGCTGAGGCCTGCTTTGAAGCGGGTGGATCAGTTGTGATTGAGGAATACCTTGATGGCCCCGAAGCCTCCCTCTTTGTTCTCTCTGATGGTACAAACGTTGTACCTCTAGCACCTGCCCAAGACTTCAAACGCATCTTCGACGGCGACGAAGGCCCCAATACCGGCGGCATGGGTGCGTATTCTCCCTTGGAATGGTTGCCTGAAGGCTTCGTTGAAGAAGTCGTTGAACGCGTAGCTCGCCCCACCATCGGTGAGATGGCTCGGCGTGGAACTCCTTTCAATGGCGTTTTGTTCTGCGGTCTGGCAGTGACAAAGCGCGGCATCCGCGTCATTGAATTTAATGCTCGTTTTGGAGACCCCGAAACTCAGGCAGTTCTCTCCCGCCTCAAGAGCCCTCTGGGGCAACTCTTGCTAGCAGCCGCTCGTGGCAAACTTGATGTCCAAGGCGAGCTGGAGTGGGATTCTCGGACCGCCCTCGATGTGGTCATGGCTGCTAAGAACTACCCGGACACCCCGCAAAAAGGTGATGTAATCTCAGGCTTGCACGAGGCTAATGAGCTAGAAAACGTTCACGTAATCCATGCGGGCACCGCCGAGAAAGACGGCGGAATTATCACCGCAGGTGGGCGCGTACTTGCTGTCGTTGCCCTCGGCGATACCCTCGTCGAAGCCCGCCAGGCAGCCTACGCCGGGGTCGAAAAAATCAGCTGGGACGGCGCGCAGTACCGCTCCGACATCGCCCAAGCTGCAGCAGAAAACAAGATTCGCGTTCCAGATACTTCATCTCACTAAACTTCAGTGGCTACCCATACAGGGTGGTCGCTGATTTCGCTTCTATCTTTTTTCCTTATCCCACTTCAACAACACTGAACACACAGGAGAATAATGAGCTCTCGAAATACCCCACTTGAGATTCCCGGCTGGACTCACGTTTACTCGGGTAAGGTACGCGAATTGTACGTGCCGAATGAGGGAGCTAGCGATGTCACGGGTATCTGCGTCAAAGACGACGCGGAGTTGCGCGCCGGTTCTGTCATGGTGGTTGCTTCTGACCGTATTAGTGCCTTCGACCAGGTAATTCCTAACGATATTCCTGATAAGGGCAAGATTCTTACGCAGCTTTCGCTGTGGTGGTTCAAGCAGCTTGACGGCGTACCGAACCACGTGCTGTCCACCGACGTGCCCGACGTCGTTGCTGGTCGAGCAATGATTTGTAAGTCGCTCAATATGTTTCCTGTAGAGTGCATCGCCCGCGGTTACCTGACCGGTTCTGGCTTGCAGAGCTACAACGAAACCGGCAGCATCGCCAATGTTCACCTTCCCGCTGGTTTAGTGGATGGCTCCCGCCTCGACCCGCCCGTTTTCACCCCTACCGGGAAAGCGGAGGTCGGAGAACACGACGAGCAGATTACTTACGAGCAGCTCTACGAAGAAGTAGGTCAGCCCATTGGCGAGCGCCTTGAAGAGCTCACCCTGTATGTTTATTCCACTGCAGAGAAGATTGCTCGGGAGCGCGGCATTATTATTGCCGATACTAAGGTGGAGTTCGGGCTTGATTCCTACCGTGGCGAAATTACTTTGGGCGATGAGGTTCTCACCCCTGATTCATCCCGTTTCTGGGACGCAGAAAAATATGCCCCCGGTCAGTCACAGGCTAGCTTTGATAAACAGTTCATCCGTGACTGGCTGAAGTCAGACGAGTCAGGTTGGGACGGCAAGGGAGCTATTCCCGCGCTACCTGAGGAGATTATTGAGAAGACCCGGGCGCGGTATGTTGAAGCCTTCGAGCGTTTGACAGGTGAGACTTTCAAAGCATAAATCCGGTGTAATTTTGCCTTTATTTTTGGATATTGGTCAGTCGGTAGAACCATAAAATATGCTCTTGTGCGGCTTGAGCATTACGACCCTCCTCAGCAGCCAGAATATTTCTGTGCTGGTGTTGGAGGGTCTTTTCGTGAAGTGACCACGCTTTTTCACTGTAGCTCTTATTCCGACTCCCGGATAATCGTAATCTGAGCCTTGCCGCGTGTATTTCTTGTTCTTAAAGCCCTTCAGCGGCATCTCCCTGCATGGGTGAATGCCGCTGAAGTGGTTAGCGTTACTAAATATATGAGTTAGTGCCCGGTAACCAAAAAATGCAAAACGTTAGTTTGGAGGAAGACCAGGGTGCAGACCGCAAGGAGGAACACCATGGACCAGGGGAGTACCGCCTTGAAAATCTCAGACTCCTTACCTTCCATATCCACTGCGGTAGCCGCAATAGCTAAGGACTGGGGTGAAATCATCTTACCGACAACACCACCCGTGGTGTTCGCAGCTAGCAAAAGCTCAGGAGTTACTCCGGTGACGCCCTGGTGGCTTAGGTTATCTGCAGCTGCTACCTGGAGCTTAGAGAAGAGAGCGTTCGCTGAGGTGTCGGATCCTGTTACTGCGGTACCAATCCATCCTAGCGAGGGGGCTAGGAAGGCATAGATTGGTCCAAGACCTGCAACAAATTCACCCATGGCTACAGTTTGGCCAGAGTAGTTCATGACATAAGCGAGAGCAAGAACCAAAACAATCGTCAGAGCGGAATAACGCATACGATACGCGGTGCGTCCGATTTCTTGAACGACATCGCCAAAGCGCAAGGCATAGCGACCCTTTTCGTTGAAAATCATGTAGAGAATAGCCACAATGATGCCCGAGATAAGCAGGAAGGAACCGGGGTTATTCAACCAAGTAAAAGAATAATCAGACTTGACTGGTTTACCGGCCGCAGTCACCAGTCGCTCTTTGAGCAAAGGCATATGCACGGCAACGTTGGTGGTCTTGAGCCAGGTAGCAACCCCGGTTGCCAGGTTAGCGATACCAAAGATGAGTACAACGATGGCATAGGGCATAAGAGCCATCCATACCCGCATAGGGGTGAGGTCACTCTTGGCGTTTACATCCAAGGGTGGTAAGTTGTATCGCTCGCGAACCCCGGCAACACCACGAGGTTTCCAGAACCGAAGGAAGACTACGGCTACGCCAAGGGAAACAATGCAAGCAATAACGTCGGTCAGTTGGTAAGCGAAATAGGTCGCAGTAAACCACTGGGCAACGGCAAACGAAGCACCAATGATGACCGCAGGCACCCAAGCATCCTTAACGCCTTTCATTCCGTCCAAGATGAAAAGCAAAATGAGGGGAACAAAAAATGCTAAGAAAGGAGCCTGATGGCCAACGATAGCACCGATAGTTGCTGCATCTTTGCCACCAACTTCGCCAGCAGTAGTGATAGGGATTGCCACCGCGCCAAAAGCTACCGGAGCGGTATTAGCAATCAAAACCGTAATAGCGGCTTTAAGGGGTTTAACGCCCAGGGCCAAAATCATTGTGGCAGTAATTGCAACGGGTGCGCCGAAGCCAGCGAGAGCTTCCAACAGACCGCCGAAGCAGAAAGCGATTAGAATTGCCTGGATACGTAAATCTCCACCGCCAATAGCATCAAAGGTTCGACGGAGATCTTCAAAGCGTCCAGAGAGAACGGTAATTTGGTAAAACCAAATTGCCATGAGGATAACCCAGACGATGGGAAAAGCACCGTAAAGTCCACCGCGAATAGCGGACATGCCTGCCAAATCCCAGGGCATACTGAAGCCAAAGATTGCAACTAAGATCGCAACGATAAGCGACACTAAACCAGCGACGTGTGCACGGGCTTTTACACCCAGCAACATAATAAAGAAGGTGACTAAGGGCAGAGCTGCTACCGCTGCGGAAAGCCCAAGGCTTCCACCTACCGCGTCAGTTTCAGCGAAGAAAGTATTCATACTTTTCCTAGGAGAGGGGTCTTCGCGATTCCGCGAAGGTGTTATTTGATGTGTGATGTGGTCAGACCAGAAAATCTGTGAATAGTTTACTGTAGCCTATCTCACCGAGAGGCGGTGAAGGAAGGTGAAAACCTCTTCAATTTTGGCGGTCAAGTCAGCTTTTTTGATGCATTTCATGCTGAAGTCTTTAATAAGTTAAGAAAAAATGCGCTTATTGCATTCGTAAGTACGCTTTCAAGCATGTTTAGATAGATGAAAAGTAAATTCATTAATTCTTGTCATGAGTACATCAACTTACGACAGAATATGGTCCAAATTATCGCTGCTGAAGCCAAAATCGCAGTAGTTATGGAGCGAGTCAATGCGAATAGCACTCTTTTCAACGTGCATCGTAGATGGTATGTATCCCAAAGTTGCGAAGGCAACTGTTGATATCCTCGAACGTCTTGGCCACGAAGTTGTGTATCCCCAAGGGCAGACTTGTTGCTCACAGATGCATGTGAACTCCGGGTACTTTGATGACGCTTACCCCATCGTCAAGAACCATGTGGAATCATTTGAAGAATGGGACTTTGATGTAGCCGTGGCTCCCTCGGGATCTTGCGTAGCTTCATTAGGTCACCAACAGCCAATGATTGCCCGTCACGGTGGCAATGAGGATCTCGCCAAACGAGCAGAGATGTTGGCCGATCGCACTTTTGAGCTTTCAAACTTGCTGATTGACGTTTTGGGCATCACCAATGCTTCCGAGCAGCTAGGTTCCTATTTCCCCCACCATGTAACTTTCCATAGTTCATGTCACGGTATGCGCCTTCTCCACTTAGGAACTCGCCAGCAGGACCTGTTGAGAACCGTTGAAGGTTTGGAATATACCCAAATTGAAGATATTGATCAGTGCTGTGGCTTCGGCGGAACTTTTTCCTTCAAAAATGCTGATACATCTGGCGCTATGGTTGCCGATAAGGTTATGCATATTGAAAAGACAGGGGCCAGCGTGTGTGCTGGAGGCGACGTTTCTTGTCTTATGAACATCGGTGGAGCACTCTCTCGTAAGAAGTCAGATGTTCGCACATTACACTTTGCTGAAATCCTTGCCTCCACGAAGGAAAGCCCGCTAAAAATTGATGGACCTGTCTCACTGAGCATCGCAGGAGGAAAATAACCATGACAGCTGTATCTCTTGGAATGCCCCGCGTTTATCACGGTGAGGGCAACATCTTCGAAACCGAAGCATTCCCCAAGTATGCTGCGAAAGAGCTGACGAATGAACAGCTCCGTGCCAATCTGGGCTTTGCCACCCATAAGATTCGTACTAAGCGTGAACACGTGGTCGGTGAATTACCTGACTGGCAGGATTTGCGTACTGCGGGTTCTATGATTAAGCAGCGTGTTATGGCAAACCTTCCCGAATATCTTGAAATGTTCGAGAAGAACTTCACTGCTGCCGGTGGACACGTACATTGGGCACGGAACGCGGAAGAGGCTAACCAGATTGCCCTCGATTTGATTCGTGCGGAAGGTGTAGATGAAGTCATCAAGATTAAGTCCATGGCAACCGCGGAAACCGGACTCAATGAGTATCTGCGTGAAAATGGCGTTGAGGCTATCGAAACTGACTTGGCTGAAGAAATTGTCCAGCTAGCAGATGATCGACCTTCGCATATTTTGGTACCGGCAATCCACTTCAACCGCACCCAGATTCGCGATATTTTCCTGAAAAAGATTGATGGAGTGAGTGTTGACCTCTCCAATGATCCTGCCGATCTTGCGGAAACTTCCCGAATCCGGTTGCGCGATAAGTTTCTCCAGTCCAAGGTTGCTGTCTCTGGCGTTAACTTCGGCATCGCAGAAACCGGTAGCTTAAGCATTGTCGAATCTGAAGGTAATGGACGTATGTGCCTCACCCTTCCAGATACTCTGATTTCCTTCATGGGCATCGAGAAACTTTTGCCTTCTTTCGAAGATTTTGAAGTCTTCCTCCAGCTGCTGCCACGTTCTTCTACAGGTGAACGCATGAACCCCTACACCTCCCTGTGGACAGGTGTAACCCCTGGAGACGGACCCCAGAACATGCACGTCATCCTTATCGATAACGGGCGTACTGCAGTACTTGACGATGAGGTTGGTCGTCAAGCTCTTCACTGCATTCGATGCTCAGCATGTATGAATGTTTGCCCCGTTTATGAGCGAGCAGGCGGACACGCCTACGGATCGACCTACCCCGGTCCTATTGGCGCGATTCTATCCCCCCAACTCGGTGGTATCGAAAATGAGTACAACTCCTCCTTGCCTTTTGCATCATCACTGTGTGGCGCCTGCTATGACGCATGCCCTGTGAAGATTAATATTCCCGATGTTCTCGTCCACCTCCGCGGCAAAGCGGTAGACCATGAGAAAGCTCAGGGTGACTTCAAGGGCGGAAAGAAAGACCCTCATTACCAGATGGATGCCATGATGTTTGGAGCCAAGCAACTGTTTAGCTCAGGCAAACTCATGTCTCTAGCTGAAAAGGGACTTCCTATGTCTAAGCTGGTTACTGGTAAGGACCACAAGATTTCTAAATTCCCTGGTCTGGTGGGTGGATGGACTAAATATCGTGATATTCCTGAGCCACCCAAGGAATCATTCCGCAACTGGTGGAAGAAGGAAGCTCCCAAGGCTTCCCGACGTGATTCATCAGAGCGCGTGGACATCCAGGCTCTCATCGAACAGAATAAGGGCAAAGTCGTGGAGGCTCACCAGCAGGCCGAGCAACGGGGGCAGACCATCGCATACCCCGCAGAGGAGAAGGAGCAATAATGAGCACCGCGAAAGAAGATATTTTAGGGCGTATCCGTTCATCATTGAGCGATCATCCTTCACCCGCTGAGCCAATTCGTAACTATCGCCGAACTAGCAAGCTCTCCAAAGAAGCAACTTTGGAGATGCTGGTGGACCGCCTGATTGATTATAAGGCGAATGTTTTCTACGCTACCGAGGAAACCATCGCTCATCGGATTGACGAGCTCTTACAGGACGCCAGCCGCTATGTTGTTCCCGTGGGTATCAAGGAGTCATGGTTGCCTGAAGATACCGCGCGTCGGTCGAGAATCTTTGACGCTGGTAACCTCAAGAAGGCAGGTACTCTATCCACTCGTGAACTCGACAGCGTCAATGCTGTGGTGACTAACTCCACCGTTTCTTGCGCTGAGACAGGCACTATCTTCCTGAACACCAATTCTGATGAGGGACGTCGAGCAATTACCTTGGTTCCCGACCATCATATCTGCGTGGTAAAGGAAGACACTATCGTTGAACTTATTCCTGAAGCGTTTGAACGTATCGATTACAAACGTCCAGTGACCATGATTTCTGGTCCCTCGGCAACAAGCGATATCGAATTAATTCGTGTGGAGGGTGTCCATGGTCCGCGTACTTTGGACGTCATTATTCTCCAATAATTTGAATTCTTTTCGCTTAAGCGATGCGTAGCGAAGTAGCAAGACCACCCCGGTTTACCTGCTTGTAAAACAAATCTCGTGAAAGTACATGACCCTGGTAAAGATACATAATTACATGTGTATCTTTACCAGGGTCATGTACTTTTCACCAGTAGTTAGTCCAACTAAAAAGTAGGTTCTTAGTTGGTCTTCTCAGTAGCCTTCGAAGGCTTAACCACCGGCATCGTAGAAGTTACCGTGCGTACGGTTTTCGTGCGCTCACTCTTTTTCCGATTAATTTTCTCTTTAGTGCTACTCACCTGTGGTTCTTTAACCGTTGATCCAAAAATTCGGTGTATTGCTGTTGCCTGCAAGGGAAAAATAAGGATGGTCAGAGCCCCGCCTGCTACCAACAGTGAGGCGGCTTTTTCTGAAATGAGTGCATTATGGAGCGCTACGTTGGTGACTGCCACCAGAATGGGCAGGCCCGCCGCTGCGTAGAGCCCCAGCTGAACCCGCTCATGGGTAGATTCCAAACCGGAGTGGGTATTAAAGAAGATTTCGCAGAGGACGACGGGAAGCCCGCGCACTGTCAAGAGCGCAAAGACGATTCCGATGAGCACGAGTGGTTCTTCGGCGAGGACTGAAACCTTGATACCCATGCCGGAACAGACGAAAAATAGTGGGATGAGGAAGCTGAACCCCAGCACGTCAAGACGCTTAGAGAAAGGCTCAAAGGCACCGTGAGGCGTAAGAGAGCGCAAGATGATGCCTGCAGCAAATGCCCCCAGCACTACGTCGAGTTCAAAGACCGCAGCGGCCATCATCAGAGTCACTAAAATAAGCATGGCAAGGCGCAACATGGTTTGGGTGGTGGCGCTGGCGTTTGCCGCCATTGTGCGGCGTAATCCCGGAATATGCTCGAAAGCGCGGTGAGGAACTACTGCGGTAATAAAAGCCACCAGCATGAAACCCAGCAGAATGAGCACGGAAATTAGCGTGTTATGGCGGGATAGGAGCAACGCCATAGCAAAGATAGGAAGTACCTCACCGATGGCGCCGTGAATTAAGATAGCATCACCTAATCGAGTGCCCGTCTTACCGTTATTACGCACCATCGGCAAGATAGTGCCCAGCGCAGTAGAGGTGAGCGCAATAGCAAACACCGCCATCTCATCGATGCCTTCCGCCCATCCGGTGACTACCCCGCCAACTACCAGCCCCAGGGCAAAACTCACCAACCAGGTGCCCGCAGCAAATCCGCCCTGGCGCGTTTTGAGGGCACTGGCATTGACTTCATAGCCAGCAATAAGAAACAGAATGCCTAACCCTAAATCTTTCAGCAGAGAGACACCGTTGGACGTATCTGCCAGTCCTAGCGCGTGAGGGCCGATGATAATGCCCAGTACTAGAAGGATGACGACGTCGGGTAACTTCTTACCGGTCATGGAAGAAATCAAAGGCGAGAGCATCGCAGCCAGTGCAATCCAGAACATCGAGATATAAGCGCTGGTGTTTGCCGTTTCAGAGCTGGCGAGCAGCGCAGCGTGAGAGACAGCGTAAGCAGTGTTCACAATGAGTTCCTTGAGTTCGGGGAGAAGACCTGCACATTCTATTCTCTTTTGCGGGTTGCCTCCAAAGTGGGGGCACCCAAGGTAGGCTGTACCTCGTCACCCCTGTTTCACCCTATGAGGAGCCATGAATGACCGCTGCATTTTCCCCAGGCGGCAGACTCATCGGTATCGATATAGCACGTTGTGTGGCGCTATTGAGTATGTTTGTAGCGCATACCGCGCCTTCCCCTGGTCCCGCCGGCGTCCTGAACCTGACAGAGTTTCTTACCGTAGCGCTTTTTGCCTTATTAGTGGGTGTGTCTGCTGATCTTTCTGCCGACCGCATGACATTTTCTGCTCTTTTTGCCGGTTCGGTGGTGAGAGCTCTCGCACTGATTTTTCTCGGATTATGGTCTGATACCTGGGGCGCGCAGGTTGATAATGTTCTGCCTTATTTGGGGGTGTTGAGTCTTTTTGCGGCTCTTTTGGTTTATTTACCGACGGCGGTGCTAGCGGTGTTGGCCCTTCTTTTTTGGTGGTTTACTCCCTGGGCTATCACTGCTTTTGATGAGCTGCATGTGCAGCTTTATCAGTCGGGCTCATGGATGCACTATCTGACCCTGTGGATGTTCGAAGGGTCTTCTTATCGTGTCTTTACCATGCTGGGGTGGGCGTGCGCTGGAATTGTTCTGATTCGTTTGATGCACCGGTGGGGAGCCGCCGGTGACATAGCCGGCGCTCTGGTCTTTACCCTGGCAGCGGGCTCTACGTGGTGGTATGCCAGCCAACAGTTCGAGTTCTTCCCCTATACCGGTAACCGCTGGGAAGTGGGGTTCGATATGCTCCTGGCGGTAGCCACCGTCTGCTGGTGCTCCCTCCTTGCTCGTATCTTCAGCTCCCGGCCGTCTGCTCTAGAACCATTAGCTGTCACCGGTCGAATGACCCTCACCCTCTATCTCGCTCAACTGGCTTTGCTGGCGGGGTATGTGAAGCTGGCGCAAGAGAAAAGCTGGGGAGGTACTGACGATTCATGGTGGGTCATGGTAGGGCTCATCATCTTCGCCCTCGTCTTTGCGAACCTTTGGCACCGTTTACTCGGTGGGACCTTTGCAGCCCGAGGGCCTGTGGAGACCGTTTTAGGATGGGTTTCCGGACGCCGCTAGGTAAGATACCCCAACTTTGTATAGGGTGGAAGGTAACCATCGTCGTCTTCCCCACCAAGGTTTTTCATGCCCTCTTCAAGTACCTCAGCCCCTACTCAACAAAGGCCGAAGAACTGGTTACGTGTACTTCTCGCCGCCGCTCTTGTCATTGTATGGATCGGCGTAGCTGGTACTGGCGGACCTTACTTTGGCAAAATCTCCGAAGTCTCCACCAACTCTTCCACGGACTTTCTCCCCGCTTCCTCGGATTCCACGAAGGTTGCCCAGCAGATTACTGACTTTTATGATTCAGATTCTGCCCCTGCCATCATTCTGTTTGAATCTGATCAGAAACTGAGCAAGGAGCAGAACACCTATCTGCAGTCCCTGCCTGAAAAATTTAAGGACGCCGGAGTAGCCTTTGACCAGGCGTCCCCGGTAATCCCCTCTGAGGACGGCAAAGCCGCGCAAATCGTCATTCCGCTAAGTGACCCTGAGGCGCTGGCAGATAACGTCGAGACCATCCGTTCGGAAATCGAGAACGCACCCGAAGGTCTAGAAGGCTATGTGACGGGACCTGCCGGTTTCGCCTCTGATCTCACGCAGGCGTTTGCCGGCATCGATGGCATTTTACTGCTGGTAGCCCTCGCCGTAGTCTTCGTTATCCTTCTCATTGTTTACCGCTCACCTATCTTGCCCCTCATCGTGTTGATGTCCTCCATGGTCGCGCTCTCTGGCGCAATCTTTGTGGTCTGGCATATGGCAGATGCTGGTTGGGTGAAAATCAACGGGCAGGTTCAGGGCATTTTGCTTATCCTGGTGGTGGGCGCCGCCACCGATTACGCCCTGCTCTACGTGGCGCGCTACCGTGAGGCACTCATCGCCCACCAGAATCGTTTTGCCGCTACCAAGGCAGCATGGCGCGGTTCGATTGAGCCCATTGCAGCATCGGGCGGTACCGTCATCGCCGGTTTGCTGTGCCTGCTTTTCTCCGAGCTTGCTTCCAACAAAGCACTGGGCCCTGTAGCGGCTACCGGTATTGTGCTGGCAATGCTGGCATCTTTGACCTTCCTCCCCGCAGCGCTCGCCCTGTGCGGACGCGCGGTGTTCTGGCCCGCGCGTCCTCGATTCGACTCCCATGCCGCTGAGCACGGTGTGGAACATGACTCGAAGCTGTGGACCAAGATTGCAGATTTTGTGGCAGCAAAACCCCGCCCCATCTGGATAGTTTGCTTTGTTGGGCTCGCGATTTTTGTGGTAGTTTCCACCGGCTTCAAAGCTGAGGGTGTTCGCCAGTCTGATTTGGTCTTGGGCGGTTCCCAAGCGTCAACTGGACAGGAAGTTTTGGCTGAGCACTTCCCCGGCGGCTCAGGTACACCGGCTAACGTGATTCTGCCTGCGGCAGATGAAGACAAAGCGGTGGACGCCATTGAGCAGCTTGCAGGTGTCTCCTCCGTTGCGGTAGTTTCGCAAGATTCGCCGTCGGGCACCATCCCGGTGGGGGAGAGCGCCAAGAACGTGCCACCCATGATTGCTAACGCACAACCTACTGAATCTAATGGTCGCATCTTAATGCAGGTAACCTTATCCGACCCCGCTGACTCCCAGGCAGCTACCGATACCGTGGTGCAGATGCGGGAGAAGCTAAAGAGCGTCTCACCCGATGCACTCGTGGGTGGAGACACCGCTTCAGATCACGACACGATTGTTTCGGCTCAGCGTGATCGAGTAGTCATTATCCCCATCGTTTTGGTTGTCATTACGCTGATTCTGATGTTGTTACTGCGCTCCATCGTGGCGCCCATTCTGCTGGTTGTCATCACCCTGATGTCTTACCTGGCCACTTTGGGTATCGCTACTTTGGTCTTTGACCACCTGTTCAAATTCCCCGGTGCAGATCCCTCAGTACCTCTCTACGGGTTCGTTTTCTTGGTAGCACTGGGTATTGATTACACCATCTTCTTGATGACGCGCGTGCGAGAAGAATCGCTCAAGATAGGCACGCGCCCCGGTATGCGCCGTGGTTTGATTGCTACCGGCGGTGTGATTACCTCAGCGGGTATCGTGCTGGCGGCAACCTTCGCGGCATTGGCAGTAATTCCGCTGATGTTCATGGTGCAGCTAGCGTTTATCGTTGCCTTTGGCGTGCTACTCGATGCCACGCTGGTGCGAGCTTTCTTCGTCCCCGCGCTAGTAGAAGATATTGGACGCAAGGTTTGGTGGCCCTCTCGCCTGTCTAAGGAGGAGCGCGTTTCTCCCAACGAGTTTGACCGCCCCGAGGTGCGCTAACTAGCCGTTCTCTCAGAGACAAAGAAAAAGCCCCAGAAACTTCATGTTTCTGGGGCTTTTCTATTCTGTCGGGATGACAGGATTTGAACCTGCGGCCTCGTCGTCCCGAACGACGCGCGCTACCAAGCTGCGCCACATCCCGATTGTTAACTTCACAGAAGAATCTGCAAGCAACTGTTCTATTTTAGCGCAAAGTGCACACTGCGCAAAGAATGGGATGTGTGAGCTAGCGCGTAGCGCGCTCCAACAGCTGCAAAATATTTTGATAAGTATGCCCGGTAGCTTCGGTCATTCCCTGCTCGCAGGTGCGGTTAGAAGAAGCATAGGCAGCATATTCTCGGGCATTGACTTCTGCAGTTTCCGCGCGAGTAGCCGAAGCGGTCAGTTCAGGATGAAGCATTCCACGGTCGCCAGCATAGGCGCAGCACCCCCAGTTCAAGGGGACGACGGCGTCCTCAGACAGTGCCTGTGCAATCATCTCGAACTGGGGCTGAATGCCCAGGTGAGTCATGGAACAGGTGGGGTGAAGTACCAACGAATCGAGTTTATGCTTGACCTCTAATCGGGGAAGTATCTGCTCGGCAGTAAAAGCTACAGCATCTATGAACTCAATACGAGAGAAATCGGGCTCATCGGCGTCTAGGGAACGTCCTGTCTGATACTCCGCGGCTGCGCGGACCTTAGCCTTCATGGTTTCTAGACCCTCGGTACAGGACGTTGCATCGCAGACCACCGGTAGCCGTCCACCGCGCGTCGCCAACCAGAGATTCTGCAAGACTCGATCGCTCATCACCTGATATCCCGAGGTAAAACCCTTGGATTTCCAGGGCGTGCCGCAACACATCGCCTCAATACCTGTGGGGATATTGAACTCAATTCCTGCCCGCTCGCACAGCAGCTCGAAAGCCTGGGAAGCATTGGTTTCATCTGCCTTGCCCCGGTGGTCAACGCCACCAAACATTGCGTTGACGCACGCGGGGAAGAACACGATTTCCGCCAGTGGGTTCGCGCGGGGCTTGCGCCGCCGTCCACCGGCAGGTAACTGCGCGTTGTACTGGGGAACCGTATCTTCATCGAGCACTTTGCGGGCGATTTGGGTGGCTGTGCGGGGGAGGAGCGACGGCACCAGATGAGCGAGGTTGAGCGCCTGAGAGGCAGCAGGGGCGAGAGCTCCCCAGCCCTGAGCCGCTACCTTCCACCCCTGTGCAGCCACAGGGTTTTGATTTTTGGCACGCAGGTCTCGGATGAGGTCACCGGTATTGATGTGCACGGGGCAGCGTGTCAGGCACATACCATCAACCGCGCACGTCTCAATACCCGAGTAACGGTAGTCATGCTGGAGCCGGTTCAGTAACTCGGTATCCCCGGCTGCCTCAGCATTTTTCATTTCCCGCCGAATCACAATGCGCTGGCGTGGTGTCAGCGTGAGGTCCTTAGACGGGCATGCTGGCTCGCAATATCCGCACTCCACACAACGGTCGACGGTATCTTCTACTTCTTCTGCAACCTTGAGGTTCTGAACTAGTGATTGCTTATCTTCGTTGATGAGCACACCGGGGTTGAGCATGCCGGTGGGGTCAATGAGGCGTTTGATAGCTACCATGATTTCATAGAGCTCATCCCCGTACTGCTGGCGCACGAACGGAGCCATAATCCGACCCGTTCCGTGTTCTGCCTTGAGCGAGCCGGCATTTCCGAGAATCAGTTCTACCATGTCCTCGGTAAAGGCTTGATAGCGGCTGAGTTGGGCGGCATCATTAAACTGCTCGTTGAGCATGAAATGAATATTGCCGTCCTTCGCGTGGCCGAAGATGACGGAGTCCCGGTAGCCGTGCTGGTCGAACAATTCGCTGAGATTTCTACAGGTCTCTCCTAGCTGTTGGACGGGTACGACGACGTCCTCAAGCAGCGCGTTGGTACCTGAGGGGCGGTTGCCCGCAACCGTGGTGTAGAGCCCGCGGCGTGCAGCCCAGAGCTTATTGCGCTCTGCTGGGTTCGAGCTCATTGTTACCGGAGACGCTAAATCAAGCGATTTCCAGAGCGGTTCGGCGCGGTGGGAAAGCTCATCAATCTCACCCTGGGTTTGCCCCTGAAATTCTACGAGCACTGCCGCGTGGTTCTCTACATTAATCTGTGCCAGCGCATCGGCTACCAAACCGGTTCGCTGAGCTACCCGGATAGAGGTGGCATCCAGCAATTCGGCGGTAGCTGTGTCGTGAGCTATCAAATCAGGAATGGACTCAGAGGCGTCAATCAGATTTTTGAAAACCAACAAACCCGTGGTGACAGCTGGCAAAATGGGGAGGGTTCGATAGGTCGCCGAGGCAATAAATCCTAGGGTTCCCTCTGAGCCAATCAGCAGATGTTCCAGAATATCCACAGGTTTTTCAAAATCCAGAAAAGCATTGATGCCGTAGCCCATGGTGTTCTTCATAGAGAACTGCTGGCGGATTTTATCGACAGAGGCAGGATTTTCTACTACCCGCTTGCGCAGGCGAATAAGTCCTTCGTGGATCTCAGGTTCTTGTTCGCGTAACTGGGCATCGGCATCGTGGTCTGCTGTATCAATAACGGTGCCAGAAGGCAGCACGAACACCATAGAATCCAGTGTGTTATAGGTGTTGAACTCGGTGCCAGAACTCATTCCCGAGGAATTGTTAGCGACTACTCCACCGATGGTGCATGCGGACCAGGACGCCGGATCAGGCCCTAACTTATATCCGTAGGGCGCCAGATGGTTGTTGACCATCATGACCGTAGCACCGGGCTCGACCCGTACTCGCCGTCCTGAATCAAGTACCTCAATCTTCTTGAAGTGCTTGCGGGTATCCAGCAAAATACCGTCAGAAGAAGATTGACCAGACAGCGATGTACCCCCGGAACGGAAAGCTAGAGGGATCTGATGCTCGCGGGCAGCAGCGAAAATTTTACCGATGTCCTGGGCATTTTCGGGTCGAACAATACCGCCGGGTACCAAAAGATAATGCGAGGCATCGTGGGCAATTGCTAACCGGTCAATCTCTCGCCCTGAAAAGTTCTTTTCATCCATCGCACCCTGCAACGCCGAGGTGAGCTTGATAAAGTCCTCCTGCACTCCATTTTTGAGTGCATCAGGAGTATGAGTCACGGTGGGCATAATTGACCTCGCAAACTAGGGGATATTTCTTTCACTCTAGTCTGTTTGAACAGGAAAGCGGAGAATTATTAAGTCATTTTCATATGCCCGAATAGGTATTTCTACGCTGCCATGGCGTCGTCCCACGCCTGAACCATCTGGGCGAATTTGCCGGTGCCAGCGGTCAATTCCGCCGGAGAGCCGTCTTCAATAATGCGTCCGTCATCCACCACCAAGACTCTGTCCGAATCCAGAACGGTAGAGAGCCTATGGGCAATAACGAACGAGGTGCGCCCGTCCAGTAATTTTGCCAATCCTTCTTGAACGAGTCGTTCGGTAGGAATATCCAGCGATGCCGTCGCCTCATCCAAAATGAGCACCGCAGGATTCACTAAGAATGCCCGGGCAAAGGAAATCAGCTGTCTCTGACCCGCAGAAACACGTCCGCCGCGCTGCGCCAGATTGGTTGAATAACCCTCCGGTAAAGACATGATGAAGTCGTGGGCGCCTACTTTGCGAGCGGCCTCTTCTACTTCTTCATCGCTCGCATCGGGGCGTGCTAAGCGAATATTATCGGCAACCGTGCCTTGAAAGAGGAATGCCTCCTGCGTCACCATCACTACCTCCTGGCGCAACTGCGCATCAAGGAGCTCTCTAATATCGACGCCATCCAGTAGCAACCTGCCTTCGGTCAGGTCATAAAAGCGAGCAACGAGTTTGGCTATGGTTGATTTACCCGCCCCGGTTTTCCCGACGAGCGCGACATGCTGCCCTGCAGGCACGGTGAGGTTGAAGGGGCGAAGTGCCGGGCGACCTTCAATGTAGCTAAATGAAGCGTTCTCAAAAACAACTTCACCTTGAGCTGGGCTTCTGCGTTCAATCGGATGCTCAGGATCAGCTACCGTTGGTTTTTCGGCTAAGAAACCTGAGACCTTTTCCAATGCAGAGACCGCTGACTGAAACATGTTGTAAAAGTCAGAGAGCATCACCACAGGTTCGAAAACACGGGTTGAATAAATGGTCAGAGCCAGTAGCGTACCTACCTGCATACTGCCGCCGAGCACAGCATACCCACCAATAATCAGAGCGGCTCCCACAAAGATATTGCCCAGCGCAATCAGAGTGGGCATGTAGATGCCATTGAGTTTGATTGAGTCCATGACTTTCACGCGGAGGTCTTCGGCTTCAACACCGAATTTATCGCGTGATTCTGCCTCTGAACCGAATGCCTTGACCGCGCTGATTCCGGTGAATGTTTCGACAAAGCGACCAATCAACCGGGCATTAGCTACTCGTTGAGCACGATAGGCAAGGGTGGAATGCTTGCGGAACCATTTCGTCAGGAAAAACAGCGGAATGGCAGCAACGAGCAAACCGAGCCCTGCCCGCCAGTCCAGCAGAATGATTGCAACAACGGTAAAACACATGTAGAGCAGGGTTGATGCAACCTGCGAGAGTCCCGAATCGAGAAAGGCTTTGAGCGTATCGAGATCCGAAGTCAATCGTGAGACTACCCGCCCCGAGGTATATGTCTCGTGAAAACCAACAGAGAGGGTTTGAGCCTGGGCAAACATGCGTTGTCGCAGGTCAAAGAGCGCCTTTTGAGAAACGCGGGCGGTCAAAACGGTATTGAAATAGAGCGTGATAGCCGAGACGGCGGCCACCCCAAAATAAATCACAACAACTGTTGTGGCGGGCGCACCGTTTCCTTCTACCAGCGGCGTAATAGTGCGGTTGATTCCGTAGGAAAGGAGCAGGGGCATGGCGGTGGAGAGGATTTCCGAGACGACTACCAGCGCAATCGTCCAGATCAGTTCCTTCTTCAGCGGTTTCAGCACAGATTTCAAAAGCGCCATCGACCGCGCCCGAACCTCTTTTTGTTCCTGCGCCGAGAGTTTCACGCGGTCTTCCGCCAGCGGAGCCATTGAACCGTGAGGCATTAGAGCACCTCCTGATTCTGCGAAGTATGGTTTTTCGCCGTTGAATCGTCGGGGTTCAGCAACATTAACCGGGCATAGGCAGGGTTCTTCATCAATTCGCTATGGGTTCCTATCGCGGCAATCCGTCCTTTATCGAGGAGCGCCACTCGATCAGCTAACGCAACCGTAGAGGGGCGGTGGGCGGTAATGATTGTCGTCGTATTCTTGAGTTGCTCTTTGAGCATGCCCACCACCGCTTCCTCTGTGTTCACATCTAGTGCTGAGAGCGGATCGTCTAAGAGTAGGACGCGCGGGTCGCAAGCGATAGCGCGCGCCAGCGAGAGGCGTTGCCGCTGACCGCCAGATAGACTCATGCCTTCTTCGCCAATGAGAGTCTCGACGCCGTCGGGCAGTGTGTCTACGAAATCTGAAGCGGACACGCGCAGGGCTGTGGCGACGATAGACTCCAGTTCTTCAGAGTTGAATCTTTCGGTTTCAACCCCCATGAGAACATTCTCACGAACCGATGAGGAAAAGAGAACGGGCTCTTCAAAAGCAATAGCCATCTGCGCGCGTAGCTCAGGCAAAGGAATAGTTGAGATATCTGTGTTATCCAGCAGTACCTTCCCTCGGGTGGGTGCATATAGGCGGGGGATGAGCTGCAAAACCGTGGACTTTCCGCTGCCGGTAGAACCCACCAGCGCGAGAATTTCGCCGGGAGCGACGTCGAGGGTCAGTTCGTGAAGAACCTCTTTTTTACCCCTGCCAAAAGTGAAGCTGACATGCTCGAACTTTACACCTGCGGCGTCGTGCCTGCTCACTTGCGGGGTAGTAACTCCGCTGACCAGAAGAACATCCTCGCCCACTGGTTCCTGCATAATTTCGCGGTGACGTTCCATGGCAACTTTGGAGTCCAGCCACATACTAATGAGCATTCCCGCACGTTGAATCTGGGGAGTCAATACTGCGGTCGTGGCAAAGTACGCGGTGAGTTCGCCGAGGGACAATTTCTCTTGCGCCACCTGATGAATACCCACAAAGAGCGAAATCGCCATAGTGACTGCTGTGATGCTGATGGTTTTCACCAACATGCTACCCACCGCTTGAGAGCGGGCGATTTCGGTATTCATAAGAGTTGAAGCTTGCGCCGTAAAACGGGAGAGCGAGTTTCGCCCTTGCCCCAGTGCCTTCAGCACGCGGATACCCTGTACCGATTCTTCAACGGACGTTGCCAAATCACCCGACTGTTGTTGTACGCTGCGGGTCAGGCTCTTCATCGTCCTCACAAACAACCACAGCGTCAGCAACATAAAGGGCACGGAGCACAGGTATATCAGCCCCAACAGCCAGGAGCCTCGAAACAAATAAAACAGACCAGCCGCAAGCATCACGGTGGAAGAAATGGACTGAATAGAACCAAACGCTATCCAGCGGCGCATCAATGACAGGTCTGAGGTTGAACGGGTCAGCAACTGCCCCGACGGCCAGTGGTCATGGAAAGCTGCAGGCATACGCATGAGGTGGTCGAAGAGAGACATCCGCATGCTCATCTCGACGGTCGACGCCTGGTCAATCACCAGCATGCGGCGGACAAAAATGAGACCTGCTTGGAGTAGCCCGAGCCCAATCATCAGCAAACCACCGGCCCAGACCGTGGAACCTGACGGGTTTTCGTTTGCCACCAGATGATCCACAATCCACGCCAAAACCTGCGGAATGGAAATACCAATAACTGACGCACAAATCGCAACCGCCACACCTGTCAGCCACTTGGCGCGAATGGGCTTCATATACTGCCACAGCGTAAGGTTTTGCGGCTGATCAACAACGGTGGGAGGAGGAACGGGCAGATGGGAGGTGTGGATCAGGCTCATAGGGATTTACTTTACCCCTATGAGCCTGATGACAGTTTGTGTTTCTCTGCTGGTTTATTGACGCGCAGCGGTAAGCGTCACTACCACTGCTTCTGGTGGGCAGAACAAGCGAACTGCAGCAAAGCGAGAGGTGCCCAAACCTGCAGAAACTTCCACGGGTACGCCTGACTGCAGGGACACTCCCTTCGCGCGGGATGGATCCAAATCACAGTTTGAAACCAGGGCTTTTCCACCGGGTAGGCAAACCTGCCCACCGTGGGTGTGCCCGGCAAAGATTGCTTGAGCGCCGTCGTCCACAAACCGAGTGAGCGTGCGCATATAGGGTGCGTGGCACACCCCCAAACGAACAGACGGCGCAGGTTCTGTATCAAAAGCAGTGGGGGAGAACCCCGGGTGACGGTCGAATTCCAGGTGGGGATCATCCACACCGGAGAACTCTAAACGCAACCCATTGAGGGTCAATGTGTCGAAGCGGTTGATGAGTCCTACCCAGCCGCGAGCGTCAAAAGCGTCGTGCATATCTTGGGTTGGTAGGCGCTCCTTAGAAGGGTCCACGCCCTCATCAGAAGTAGATTCTTTCCATAGATACCGTGCGGGGTTTTTGAAAACCGGCGCGTAGTAGCAGTTAGACCCTGGCACATAGACGCCGGGGAAATCCAACAGCGGATCCAACGCATTCAGCAGAGAGGGCAGAGCCTTCATATGTGAGAGATTGTCACCGGTGTTGATGACCAAATCAGGGTTGATTTCAGCCAGCGAATGCATAAATTCATGCTTCTTCTTTTGACCGGGAACCATATGCATATCTGAGATATGCAAGATAGTGAAGTCAGCAGAGCCCGCAGGCAGAATCGGCAAGGTTTCGTGCCGTATCTGGAAATTGTTGAGCTCAATAAAGTGAGCATAAGCGAGGGTGGCGGCCCCCGCGAAAGATCCCGCAGCGGTCAGGGCGCCAACGCCCTTAGCCACAGAAACAGCAGAAGCCGCCACATTGGTGGAATTCACCATGAATATATTTTCTCCTCGTTAGTACTGAGTACCTAGAACCTTCTCCGAAGGCATATTGAATTTCTTGGTGTTGTACTTCTTCGCCTGGGATTGCATGAACTGCTGCCACTGACCACCTGCGTAGGTTGCACCGTCAACGTAGTTCAAGGTCTTGCCGTTGATCGCCAAGTTGTTGAGGGGGCGCTTTTGCTGATCCAAGTTACCCACCCACGAAGCGGTGGAGAGGCCACGGGTGTAACCGACGGTCCAAGTCTGAGTGGAATTATCGGTAGTACCGGTCTTTGCCGCTGAAGCATCGGGCAAATCAATACCGCGCCTCCATGCCGAACCATCGACCAAAACCTGCTTGAGAACGTAGTTCACACCGTTGGCAACGTCCTTATCGAGAGCTTTGGAGCAGTCAGCCTTAAATTTCTGAATGACTTTACCGCGGCGGTCTTTGACTTCATTGATTGCCTGAGGGGTACAGTAGGTGCCCTCATTCGCAAAGGTTGCGTAGGCTGAGGCCATCGTTAGAGGAGTGGTTTGCTCAGTACCAATCAAAGACGCCACATTCTCAATCTTGTAAGCGACTTTCTTGTTATCCGGAGTTGAACTACCGGTGTACACGCGTAGGTCTTCTGCCGTCTTCTTGACTCCGCAGAGGTCTTCTTTAGAAGCCATGGAGTAGAGGAAGGAGTTGATGGAGTTCTTGATGCCGTAGGCTACGGTGTTCCAGGTTTGGTAGCCCTCTTCAGCGTTACCGAATCTGAAACCTCCAGGAGTGTAAATGCTGCCGCCATCAACACAAGAAGCTTTCCACCGGAAAGACTCGGGGTAGTTAAGGCTGGTGCCGTCAATGAAAGCGTTGACTCCCTTGCCTTCCCTAATCCACTCGGCAAGCACAATGGGTTTGAAAGTAGAACCAGGCTGGAAGCCAGCAGAACCACCGTCGATAGCACCGACGTTGTAGTTGTAGCCAGAAACCTGGTGCGAACCGTCATCCACATCGCCTAGCTTACTGTTCTGAGCCATAGCAACAATCTTGCCGCTACCGGGTTCTACAGAAACCAAAGAGGTATTGACATTATCGGGATTGTTATCAGAAGGCTGCGTTGATTCAACGGCGTCCTTCGCATCTTTCTGAGCAGAGGTGCTCAGTGTGGTGGTGATTGTGTAACCCGCTTGGTACAGGTTCTTCAAACGGTCATCTTTAGTTGCACCGAACGTTTTGTCCTGCATTACCTTTGCCACGATGTAGTTGCAGAAGTAATCAGCGTTACCTGCGGTGGAGCAACCACTATCGGTGGTGTGAAGGTCAAGATCAAGTTCGGAGTTGACGGCTTCATTGTATTCGTCTTCAGTGATCTTGCCGTCGCGGTACATCGTTCCTAGCACCACGTTGCGACGTTCTTTAGCCAGCTCGGGGTTCACATCGGGGCGGTACTGGTTAGGCGACTGCACCATACCAGCCAAGAGAGCGGACTGCTGAACGTTGAGCTTAGATGCGGGAATGCCCCAGTAATACTGAGAAGCAGCTTCTACACCGTAGTTAGAACCACCGAGGTTCACGATGTTGAGGTAACCTTCAAGAATTTCGTCTTTGGACTTATTTTGCTCCATGGAAATCGCAAGCTTGATTTCCTTGACCTTATCCATGTAACCCTTGTTTGCGCCCAGAGTTGAGGCTTCTTCGCCGTTGACTTCAGCCTGATCAATCAAAAGATTGTTGACGTACTGCTGAGTGAGCGTAGACGCGCCCTGGCGATTGCCGGGGCGGAGAAAGTTATTAATGACAGCGCGGAACATACCAAGCGGAGATACCGCACCGTGCTCATAAAACGTACGGTCTTCCACAGAAATAATGGCGTCCTGCATATGCTTGGACATGTCCGAAAGAGGCACTGAGGTGCGGTTCTGAGAGTAGAAAGAAGCCAACTCGGTTTTACCATCGGAGGCAAGGATGGTGGACGGCTGAGAGAGCGGTCCATCGGACATATCCTCTGGTAGACCCTTGAACCAGTTAATGGAGGACGTCGCGGCAACTCCCACGCCAACGGTAGGAGGTATCAGAATGCCGGCGGTCAAAAAACCGGCGATAATACTCAGTGCTATGAACTGAATAAAGTCACCTGGAGTGCGCCTGGTACGAACGTTCTTGGATGAAGCCATTCCCACAGTTTACAAGTTGAATCTGGGAATTGGGGAGAGGGAACGTTTTAACTTTCCAAATCCTTATCACAAGCACTAGGCTAGGGGTATGGAAAAATGGGAATATGCAACTGTGCCCTTGATGATTCACGCTACCAAGCAGATCCTCGATAACTGGGGTGAAGATGGCTGGGAACTCGTAACCGTTCTCCCTTCATCTGCACCTGCTTCTTCTGCTCCTGAAGGCAATATGGTTGCCCCTACTGCGGGAAACCCCATCGCTTACTTCAAGCGCAAGAAGGCATAGCCACTACTACACTTGAACAAACGACCGGTTTTTCGTGCTGTTGAGGTACGAAACCGGTCTTTGTGCGCTTTATATACAGCGATTTATTTACAAGGACACACGATGAGCGAAAATAACTCTTACATTGAGGAACGCATCCGCGAACTGGGGTATGAACTACCCCAGGCGCCCGAGCCTGTCGCAGCCTACGTGCCGGCAGTTATCAGCGGAAACTATGTGTATACCTCGGGTCAGCTTCCTTTCGTGGACGGTAAACTGCCCGCTGTGGGTAAAGTCTCTGATGCTGCAACAGAGGGAACAGTTAGCCCCGAGGAAGCGAAGAAGCTAGCCGCTATCTGTGCCTTGAACGCCTTGGCTGCGGTCAAGCAGGTCATCGGTGATTTAGACCGTGTGAAGAAGATTGTTAAAGTTGTCGGATTCGTGGCATCGGAAACCTCTTTCTTCGGTCAGCCCGGTGTTATCAACGGTGCCTCCGAACTGTTTGGTGAGATTTTTGGCGACGCCGGTATCCACGCCCGCTCTGCGGTAGGCACTCCTGTGTTGCCCATGGATTCGCCTGTAGAAGTTGAGATCATTGTTGAGTACATCTAAAACCGGTTTATATACAGGTGCCCTCAATACCGTGCGTCCTAAGCGTCCGGTATCCCCTGCAGAACCCAGCGCCACCTGCGAGCGGTTTTTTAAGATTCCTGAAGAATTTGCTCCCGCTGTCAAAGCATGGATTGAAGAGGGCGCTGAAGGCGCATGCCAGGCAAAAACTGCCTCCTCTATCGTTTATGTACGAGACGGTCGCGGAGGGCTAGAAACTATCCTGACCTACCATCCGGGATTCTCTCCCATGGGCACGGTGGCGTTCCCCGGTGGTTTATGCACGCCAGAAGATTCCGAACAGGTGCCCTGGATCGGACCCAGTAACGAAGTGTGGCGCGACGTCTTCCACCATGACAATCTCGAAACCGCGCACACGGCGGTAGTGGGCGCTATCCGTGAATCGTTTGAAGAAATCGGTATTCTGTTGGCTGGCCCCGATGAGCTGAGTACCGTAGAGATCAGCTCAGACGGATGCGATCAGATGGCCGTGCGTGAAGCCGTAGCCAACGGCGATAAGAACTTCGGTGACTACCTGGTCAAGCGCGGGCTCAAACTGCGCACTGACCTTTTGCGCCCCATCGTGCGCTGGCACTCACCAGATTTTCGCCATAAACGCTACGACACCCACTACTTTGCGTGTGCCGCACCGGTGGGGCAGAACCCTAAGCTGCTGACATCCAAAGGGATTTGGGGCGATTGGGTGAACGTGCGCGAACTGTTGGCACATAAGGAAACTTCTTACCTGGGTGATCTCATCGACCAGGAAGAAACTCGCGGTCGGAGCTTTGAAGAGCTCATTACTCCTGGCTCACTGTGCGTTCTTGAAGATCTTGCCCGCGCGTCCACGTCTGTCGCTTATCTGGCGCAAAAGCGCGCCGTCAGCGTGAAAAAAGCGGACGTCGTGATGAAAGACGGCGAGTTTATGCTGCGTTTTACCGCACCCACCAAAGCGGGCGCCCGCGAGAAGTGCCGTCTTTAGCGACCCATTTATCAAAGACATAAAAATTCCCCGTGGAAATTTCCACGGGGAATTTTGTTTGCGCCCATTGTGGGGCGATGAAAATTTAGCGTGAGCGGTTGCGTAGACGCTGCAGGTCAAGAATGACCACCGCGCGTGCTTCCAAACGAATCCAGCCACGGGACACAAATTCAGCCAGTGCCTTGTTCACGGTCTCGCGTGAAGCGCCAACCAACTGAGCCAGCTCTTCCTGAGTCAGCTCGTGAGCTACCAAGATGCCGTCGGTAGCGGGGCGGCCAAAGCGGTCTGCCAAATCCAGCAGAGCTTTAGCAACGCGACCGGGAACGTCGGAGAAGACCAAGTCTGCAAGGTTCTCGTTGGTGCGGCGCAAACGACGAGCCAAAGCCTGAAGAACCTGAGCAGAAATCTGAGGTGACTTCTCCATAGCCTTGCGCAAAGATTCGTGCTTGACGGCTGCGAGACGGGTTTCAGAAACAGCGGTTGCGCTGGTGGAACGAGGCGAAGGGTCGAACAGAGCCATCTCACCGAAAATTTCACCGGGTCCCATGATAGCTACGAGGTTCTCGCGGCCGTCTGATGCGGTGCGTCCGAGCTTAATCTTGCCGGAAACGATGAAGTAGAGCTGATCTCCGGGATCGCCCTCATAAAAAAGGTTAGCGCCTCGTGAAAGGTCGACCTCGGTGATGTCTTCGGTTAGTGCGGCAAATGCCTGGTCGTCGAGGGATGCAAAGAGGGGTGCGCGACGCAGTACTTCAAGATCCATGTCTCTCCTTAAAATCTTAGGGTGTGAATGCCATATCTTTGAGGCGTAGAGAAAGAGTATAAACCCGGCTGTCTATACACGCCAAAAATGGTGTGACATATTCAACTAGTATCGAGACTACCTCAATTTATGGCTGGACACACCCCTATTTACCGGGCATTCACTTTCCACAGGCGACTCTAAGGATGATTTGGGGGCATCCCAGAGAAAAACCTACTAGAGTCGGCATTTCTATCTACGGCACAATAGATAGGTCAGCCTGTCTCAACATGAGGGGAGCACCCGTGGGATTTCATCTGCTCGATATTATTTTGGTGCTTATTCTGGTGCTCTATTTCTTGAACGGATTACGCCGGGGATTTTTCGTATCCTTGGGAACCCTAGCTGGATTTGCGCTAGGTGTTCTTGCCGCTTTCTACATCACTCCCTGGGTCATCACCCAGGTGGATGCCAACTGGTATGTCATTGCAGCTGTCATCTCAGTCGTATTATGCGTGGTGGTTGGCCAGTGGCTTGGTTTCCTCGTAGGACGTGCCATTCGGCGGTTTTCTGACGCCACCCCCTTACGCGGCGTCGAGCGAGTAGCAGGAGCAATTCTGAATCTTGTGGTTGCTTCTTTGGCAATCGTGGTGCTTGCCCTAATCGTGAAACCTTTGGGCGTAATGCCCATCAATACAGCTGTCTCTGAATCCAAGGTAATTGAGATGCTCGTTCGTCTCACCCCCGATTCCTGGGAAACTCAGGTAGAAAAAGCTCGGGCACAGGTCATGAGTTCAGGAGTAATTCCTGAAGTTCAAAATCTTTTGTTCCCCTCAGAAGAAGCACCTACCGAGGTTATTTCTAATCCTGCGCTAGAAGCTGCTCGGGAATCGGTGGTGCAAATTTGGGGAGCGGCGGAGGCATGCAGTTTCAGTTCCGAAGGATCAGGCTTTGTTGCTGCACCACATGTAGTGGTGACGAACGCGCATGTGGTCTCCGGCGTCGAGCAACCCGTGGTTCAGGACGCAGCAGGCAAGTCCCACAGGGCAAATATCGTTTACTATAATCCCACCGAAGACTTAGCGCTCTTGCGAGTCGATAATCTTGAAACCACGCCACTTACCCTGGGAAGCAACGCCGCAGCGGGAACCACCGTTGCTTTTATGGGCTTTCCGCAGGGTGGCCCGTTCCAGAATCGCAGCGCCACGGTGCAGGGGCTCGGTTATACCCAAACCATCGATTCAGCAACAGGCGAAAAGAACCCGGTGCGACTGGTGTATCAATTGGCTGCCAATGTTGAGCAGGGAAATTCTGGTGGTCCGGTACTTGATGTAAACGGCAACGTAGTGGGCGTTATCTTTGCCAAAGCAACTCAGGGACAGACGGGCTACGCTATTCCGGTCTCGATTCTCTCCGACGTCCTAGCATCTCATTCCGCCGATACGCAGACTGTCGATAGTGGCCAGTGTACTCCCGGCACGATACCCACTACCTAGCGCTCTTTACGATTTCTCATTCAAGTAATGGGCTAGGAAATCTATTGCCATGGTGTAACCCCATGCGCCCGCTCCTGCGATCACTGCGGTGGCTTGCAAAGACACAAATGAACGGTGTCTAAAGTCCTCCCGGCGGTGCACATTCGAAAGATGAACCTCTACCACCGGTAATTCGGCGGCTTCTAGAGCATCGTGAATCGCCACCGATGTGTGCGTATAAGCTGCCGGATTGATAATGATTGCCGCAGCTTCGGTGCGTGCTCGCTGGATTTCGTCGATGAGCGCACCTTCATGGTTTGACTGCATAAACTGCACATCGAACCCTGCTTGTGTGGCGCGCTTTCGTACCTGTTCCTCAATATCAGCGAGGGTGGTGATTCCATAGATTTCGGGTTTGCGGGTACCCAGCATATTCAGATTGGGACCATTGAGGACGAAGATGGTTTGCGACATGGCTTTAGTCTAACGGTCAGTGTTTTTGTATGAAGCTCCCCAGTATCTAAAACAGAGGAAAGCTCGCAAACACAGCAACGGTGAACTGGCTGGGTCTGGCATGAATCGCCTTTGCGAGAGCTTTCGAGCCAGGCGAGAAGGTTCGTTCACCGTTGCTGTGTTTGCAGAGCGACTGCTACTTTTTGTACGTCTCTACAATCGCATCCATGACGGTCGAGTCAGCCAAGGTTGTGACGTCGCCTACCTGGCGGTCTTCTGCGACGTCTTTGAGCAGGCGGCGCATAATCTTGCCGGAGCGAGTCTTGGGTAGCTCGGGCACGATGACCACTCGCTTGGGTTTAGCAATCGGTGATATTTCTACGCCCACGTGCGCGCGGATTTCCTGCTCCAGTTCTTCGTGGTTGAGGTTTTGTCCCTGCGCTTCGTCGGAGAGAATGATGAATGCCATGACTGCCTGGCCGGTGGTTTCATCGGTTGCGCCTACTACTGCAGCTTCTGCGACTGAGGGGTGGGAGACTAGAGCGGACTCAATCTCGGGGGTGGAGAGACGATGGCCGGAGACATTCATGACGTCGTCCACGCGACCCAGCACCCAGAGGTCGCCGTCGGCGTCGCGCTTTGCGCCGTCGCCCGCGAAGTAGCGGTCGCCAAAGCGTGCCCAGTAGGTGTCGACGAAGCGGTCGTCATCGCCCCAAATGGTGCGTAGCATAGAGGGCCAGGGCTCGGTGATGGCCAGCAGTCCGGGTTGTTCATTGGGTAGCGGATCGCCGAGGTCGTCTACTACATCGATGCTGATACCGGGGATAGGCTGCTGCGCCGACCCGGGCTTTGCAACGGTGACGCCGGGTAGCTGAGAAATCATGATTGCGCCGGTTTCTGTCTGCCACCAGGTATCGACGATGGGGCACTTGCCGCCACCGATGACTCGGTGGAACCAGACCCAGGCTTCGGGGTTGATAGCTTCGCCCACGGTTCCCAGAACGCGCAAGGAAGAAAGGTCGTATTCAGCGGGGATGTCTTCGCCCCACTTCATCATGGTACGAATCGCGGTAGGGGAGGTGTACATGATGGAAACGCCGTATTTTTGCACAATTTCCCAGAAACGGCCGCGGTGCGGGGAGTCTGGGGTACCTTCGTAAATGACCTGGGTGGCGCCATTGACCAGCGGGGCGTAGGCAACGTAGGAGTGACCGGTTACCCAGCCAACGTCAGCAGTGCACCAGTACACGTCGGTTTCGGGTTTGAGGTCAAAAATGTTTTTGTGGGTGAAAGCACCTTGGGTGAGGTAGCCTCCGGTCGTGTGCAAAATGCCCTTAGGTTTGCCGGTAGTGCCGGAGGTGTAAAGGATGAACAGCGGATCTTCGGCGTTCTGTACCGAGGGGGTGTGTTCAGTTGAAGCAGCATCGACAACGTCGCTCCACCAGAGGTCACGCCCTTCGACCCATGCAACCTCAGCTTTATTGCGCTTGACAACCACAACGTTGGTAACTGACTTGCCACCCTTTTCCAGTGCCTTATCGACGGCTGGCTTGAGCATGGAAGGCTTGCCGCGGCGGAAGGAGCCATCGGCGGTGATCACGAGCTTAGCTTCGCCGTCTTCAATGCGGGAAAGAAGCGCATCTGCAGAGAAACCGCCGAAAACAACCGAATGAATGGCGCCAATGCGGGCACAAGCCAACATGGTGATGACGGCTTCGGGAATCATGGGCAAGTACACTGCCACGCGATCGCCTTTGCTCACGCCCAGTGATTCGAAAGCGTTTGCAGCCTTGGAGACTTCATCTTTGAGCTGAGTATAGGTGTACTCGCGGGTATCGCCAGGTTCACCTTCGAACAGGATGGCGGTGCGGTCGCCCTTGCCAGCTTCTACATGGCGGTCCACGGCGTTGTAGCAAGCGTTGAGTTCACCGTCTGCAAACCATTTGGCAAAGGGAGGGTTCGACCAGTCCAGAGTCTGCGTGAAATCCTTGCTCCAGGTGAGAAGTTCTCGTGCTTGATGAGCCCAGAACTCGGGGCCCTGCTCGCGAGCGGTCTCGTACAAATCTGCGGTGGCATTTGCCTGTGCGGTGAATTCTGCCGGGGGAGCAAACGTTTGAGGAGCCTCTGACATGGGAATATCCTTTCAGCTGACGTTGAGCAATATGCTCAGCGGGAAGTGTAACTGCTTTTCACAGTAAGGGAATTTGTTGCTCCTGTCACATTTATTCCGTCATAAGCTCGTAAAAATTAGGTGAAATATTCAGCGTGTAATCTTGAACGAGTGAGCAGATTAACGCCAACCGAGCTTTTATCAGAACAGGAGCTGAGCCTCCTGGAAATTCGCCAGGTGCCGCCTTTTAAGGCGGAGGACGCCGCTCGTCGTCGCCGGAAAAATCCTGAATCACCCCTGGGCAAGAAAAGACGCGCCCGTAAGATCAATCGAATCCTGGCAGACACTTTCCCCTATGCTGTTGCTGAATTAGATTTTGAGAGCCCCTTTGAACTGCTCGTTGCCACGGTACTCTCTGCCCAAACCACCGATGTGCGGGTCAACTCGGTGACTCCCACTCTCTTTCAGCGTTATCCAGATGCTCACGCACTGGCAGAGGCTCCCTTGGAAGCAGTAGAAGAAATAGTGCAACCGCTTGGTTTTTACCGTTCTAAGGCAGCCTCTATCGTGCGCCTGGCGCAGCAGCTCACTGAAGACTATGACGGCGTAGTTCCCCAGGAATTAGAGGAGCTCGTCAAACTTGCAGGGGTCGGTCGGAAGACCGCTTTTGTGGTGCTAGGTAATGCTTTTGGGCGGCCTGGTCTAACCGTTGATACGCATTTTGGACGGTTATCGCGCCGGCTTGAATTCACTACTCATGAGGAACCTGCGAAGGTTGAAAAGGATGTCGCTGAACTCTTCGATTCTTCTGATTGGACTGATCTCTCTCAGCGTCTCATCTATCATGGACGGCGTATTTGTCACTCTAAAAAACCGGCATGCGGAGTGTGCCCTATCGCCGATTTATGCCCCAGCTATGGAATCGGCGAAACCGATGAGACAAAAGCGGCACAATTATTGAAGTACGAGATGGCACCGGGGCGCGAACACCTGCATCTCAGGTTTGTGCAGGGTGCATCTCGCCGAGAATTGCGAAGCGAAGGGTGGAGTCTTGGAGCATAAAACTGAGCATCGGGCTCTAACGCAGCTCAAGAAGCTTGCACAGGCAGAGAACTTGGTGAACGATCCTGCAGAAAGCTGGCGAGTGGGGGAGCTAGATGATTCCAGCGTCAAACAAGCAGCCGTGTTGATTCTGTTTGGTGTTTTGGATGAGGTTCCCGCGACCCATCGTCAGGGACACGTTGCAGATGATTTAGACGTCCTGATTGTGGTGCGCGCGGCAACCCTACGCCAACACGCTGGTCAACCTGCATTTCCCGGTGGAAAGGTCGACCCAGAAGATCTAGCGACCGCCTCTGAAACCAACAAACCCGTCTCCTATGTTGCCGCTTTACGCGAAGCCGTGGAAGAAACCGGGCTCGACCCCTCCGGCGTCGAAATCTTAGGAGAATTTGGCGAAATCGGGCTACCCGTGAGCAATTTCAGCGTAGCTCCCGTGCTGGCGTGGTGGAACAAACCGTCGCTCGTGGCTGCCCAGGACGCCAAAGAATCCGCCTTGGTTCTACGCGTTCCAGTCGCTGATTTGCTGAACCCTGCAAACCGGCATATGGCAACGGTCAAACATGGAAAGAGCGTTCATTCCTCCCCGGCTTTTACCGTACAAAACGCCGAACAAGAATTTGTGATTTGGGGTTTTACGGGCATCGTTCTGGACCGAATCTTTACCCAGTTAGGGTGGACCGAAGAATGGGACACCACGGTTCGCCGCCCGGCACCTGGGTACGAGAAAAAATAGGGAACCCTATTTCGCTGTGGAATAGTTATCTGTGACGGCAATAGTTACGGGAAACTCCACCGAAATATGACCAAATAGAAGCTCACCGGCAGCTTGTGCGGCGTCCCGAACTATCTGCTCGCACAGTGAAGCCTCGCGTTCAGGGCCGTAAATCATGATCTCATCGTGGAGGAAATATACCAGTTGAGATTGCAAAGGCTTTCCGAATAGCGTGGAGGCGCGGAGCTTTTGTCGAATCCGCGCCATCCAGCACAGAGCCCACTCTGCGGCGGTACCCTGAACCACAAAATTGCGGGTAAAACGACCCCAACTACGAGAAGCAGCCATCGCCGCCCGCTCGTCTTCGGCTGTAGCCTGGCGGCGTTGGCGTTCAAACCACTCGGAAGAAGGCGCCGGAGACACCCTGCCCAAATAAGTGCTGACCTGCCCGCCCTGCTCTCCAACGCGGGCCGCGCGTTCAGTAAATTCAATCGCCTGAGGGAACATCGTGCGTAGGTGAGGCATGAGCTTTCCAGACTCGCCGGTGGTCGCCCCATACATGGCACCTAATAGCGCAATTTTTGCCTGAGCACGCTCGTTCAGCGCTGACCCGGTATGCTCACCAATTTTGGCAATACCCAGGTATAAATCAGTTCCTCTGCCGGCAAGCGCTAGTTTTTCGTCCCCGCTCATTGCCGCCAGGATACGAGGCTCCACCTGGCTGGCATCAGCAACTACCAGCATTTTGCCGGGCTCAGCGGCGACGGCAGTGCGCACGTCGCGAGGAATCTGCATGGCACCACCACCATGAGCACCCCAGCGCCCCGTCACCACACCTCCCACCTCATAGGAAGGATGAAAGCGGTCATCTTGTACCCATTCGTCTAGCCAGTTCCACCCGTTCGCGGTAAAAAGCCGAGCAAGTTTTTTATAAGCAAGGAGGGGTTCGATGAGGGAGCGACGTTGCTGAGCCAACTGAGGATTCTCCTCAGCCCACCCCTTCAACGCCCACTTGCTGGTAGATTTCACCCGAATCCCTGCAGACTGAAGCGCTCGTAAGAGCTCCTGCGGTGAATCCACATTTAGCTTGGGTGTAGCGAGTTTTTCGCGAATTTCTGTGGCTAATTTTTCCATTTCGGCAGGGCGCTCGAAAGGAGCAGGTCTGGGGCCTAGCGTTTCAACGAGGAGCTTCTCATGCAGAGATTTGTTCCAGGGCATGCCGTGAAATTTCATTTCAGCGGCAATCATTCCACCGGTAGATTCCGCTGCCGCCAAGAGTTTGAGACGGCGGGGATGGGGCGCAGCTTCTATTGCGCGGAGTTGAGTCTGAAGTTCGACGGCAAGTTGCGACGCCGTTGGTGCCGTTTTCTGACCTGTGTCCGGCTTGCTAGCAGATAAGAAACCGTCATCGAATAGGGAATCTTGCCCTTGAATTTGCCGTGCGGGCGGGAGCATTCCCGAGGGTTTTTCAGGAGATTCTTGCAGTAAATCAAGGGTGGGGGCAAAAGTGATGTGGCTCTGGGAATGTGTAGTGGCGATACTCAAAATTCTTTGAATGAGCCGCAAATCATGGGATCGTTCGGGCGATATACCCTGCTCCAAGAGGAGGGGCATGATCTGACGCGAATCAGCCCATACCCAGCGAATCGGTGCGGGGCGGTTAGAGTCTTCAACCTCATGGACGAACTGCCCCAGTTTAGATTCAGGTACCGTGCGCCGGGAACCTACACGACCGTCTGCAACAGTGACGGCTTCCCAGAGAAACTCGCCTGCTGCTCCGCTCTCGGACGCGCCCAACACAATGTACATGTACTCATTATGACCGAACCTCCTTAAGTCGAACTTAGGTACCTGCAAAATGTGGATAACTTTTTACCCCTTTCTTTCGCGAAAATCATGAATCGGGTTATCCACAGATTCTCGAATTTCGATTTTGACGCGCGAAAAACAGGTGCAATGGGAACGACCCGTTAGCTCACCGGCAGGAGAAATCCGTGGCGAACATCCCAACCATTGCATCAGATGCCTCTACTGAGTCATCTCTTGACCTCGTGGTGCGTAAGGCCCGCAATCGCTTCTTGCTCCAAGAATTTGAGGGACTAGAGGCAGAACCAGAACCGAAGCACACACCCCAGCACAGTGCGCCAGCAGAATCTCCTCGCTTTACCCTCAAAGCGCAGTTTTCCCCTGTACCCGAGGCACAGAGGTTTACCGCTCCCACAGATTTACCGCAGCTTATTCAAGACATTGATGAAGAAGAAAACAGTCAGTTGGATACGAGCGAACAGCAGGAAGCTCTGCAGTATCTCAAAGCGCAGATGTATGGGCTCGGTATCTTAGAAGGACTGCTCGATATCCCCGGTATCACCGATATTTTTGTGAACGGCCCGCAAGACATTTGGTACGAAGCCAACGGCGCACTCCATCGCTCAGACCTCGCATTCATCGCTGAACCTGACCTCAGAGCACTGGCCACCCGACTCATTCATAGTGCGGGCGGACGGCTCGATGAAGCTTACCTCAGCGCTGATGTTCTTAACGATCAAGGGCAACGAATCCATGCCATGCTGCCACCTCTCTCACGGCATGGAACTGTACTTTCCATCCGCATTCAGCCTGCGCACCGCGCGTCGTTGGAAGAACTTCAAGAGAGCGGCATGTTCGATGACGACATCGCCGCCGTGCTGCGCTACCTGGTGCGTACCAAAGCTAATTTCCTCGTCAGCGGTGGCACCGGAACAGGAAAAACCACTCTGCTCAACGCCATGCTCTCGCACTGCGAAGAGACAGACCGAATCATTACGATTGAAGATTCCGCTGAGTTAGCGCCTGTCCATCCCCATGTGATTTCTCTACAGTCCAAAGCGGCCAATGCTGAAGGTAGGGGAGAAGTTTCCCTGACAGAACTAATCCGTCAGGCACTGCGTATGCGGCCGGAAAGACTCATTCTGGGCGAATGCCGTGGAGCGGAGCTTGCAGATATGCTCACCGCAATGAACACCGGGCACGCCGGTTCAGGCGGTACTCTGCATGCCAATTCTGCCGCGGCGGTGCCCGCGCGTCTTCTAGCAATGGGCGCTATGGCAGGCATGACGCCTGAGGCTCTTACTCTTCAAGCACTCACCGCCGTCGAATACGTCATTCATATTTCTCGCGCCGACCACCGGCGATTTATCAGTGAAATTGGTGTGTTCAAACAACACCAGAAGACTCTCAGCGTAGAGCCTTTGTGCCGTTGGGAACGCGGTCGGCGCGGCCAGGTGTTGCACTGGACCGACGCAGGAGAGCTTCTCAAAGAGGTTGCTCATCAGCGGGCTGGGGGTAGCGGTGAAGACTAGGAGAAAGAATATTTCTAGACCACTACCTCGCCGGCTGACTCACAGTAAGGCGGGCATTGAAGAAATGGAGCTGTGGCCCGATACGGTGTGGCGTCTTGCCGCCATGCTGAGGGCAGGTCTAGCTCCAGCGCGAGCGTTCCAACTTCTGGCAGAAGAAAACGCTGAGGACGAAGAAACATCCGGGGAATCCCAGGCGAAGTCACTTTTTACTGGAAAAGAGAATCCACTCCGTGCGAAGAATCGTGCGCTGGAACTGGCCCAGGAAGATATCCAGACTCTACTGATCACGTGTGCGGAGACCGCTGCGAAAGGGCTACCTCTGGCCGAAGCTATGCAAGCGGCTACTGTGAAACGAAACTACTCGAACCAACGGGTCGAGGAACTACGCGCCTGTTGGTATATCGGCGAGCGCACCGGCGCCCCTTTAGCTTCGGTTTTAGAACGATTAGCTCGTTATCTAGAACAAGAGATTGATCTTTCTCAGGCACGAGATTCTGCTATGTCTGGCCCTAAATCGACAGGAACTATCCTCTCGTGGTTGCCGTTGTTGGGTCTGGGATTGGGCATTTTGATGGGGACTAATCCGGTGGGCATCCTCTTGGGGTCAATACCGGGGGCAGTTGCCGGTGTGCTCGGTGTGTTTTTGGCATTAGCTGGACGCCGTTGGACCGCGCGTCTGGTTCAACGGGCGGAGCGGGGGATTGAGCCATCATGAACCGGCTTCGTCTTAACCGTGTAGTCCGCAGAGAAATTTCTGAAGAAGAGCCCCAGCCCCTGAGCCCAGCTCTTTATCTTGATTTGACTGCTTCGATGTTAGCAGCCGGTCTCTCATTGCAGCGGTGCTTGTTAATGATTGCTGACGTCGGCTCGATGCACGCTCGCCGGCAGCTGCGAATGGTGGAGCGGCGTCTTTCGTTAGGTGCTGATTGGCAGACTGCCTGGACTTTTTCTGAGCCAGTTCCTGAGCTAAAGGACTTGCAACGAACCTTGGGATTTTTGCTAGAGACTGGCGCGCCCACCGCAGATTTACTGACCGTGATGGCAGATCGCCAGCGACGCCACAGCTTCCGCTTTGCCGAACAATCGGCAGCGAAATTGGGTGTGCATCTAGTGGTGCCCTTGGGGTTGTGTTCTTTGCCTGCATTCATCTGTTTGGGGGTGATACCGGTACTTATCTCATTGGTTCCAACACTGGGTTTTTAACTCAGCCTTCTTTCTGACAATTCAACTTTCATGACAAATTATTTTGAGGAGAAATCATGCAAAAATACACCGCATTCCATCAGGCAGAATCCCAAGAAATCGCTCCCCTTGTAGAAGGCGAGCTCGTGGATTTAGCTCAGGATCCTGAAGCGGGTGCGACCACCGCAGAGTATGGGATTGTTCTACTAGCCGCAGTCGGTTTCGCCGGGCTACTAGTAGTAATCCTCAAATCTGATGCAGTGCGCGCTTTACTGATGGGCATCGTAGAGAAAGCTCTCTCTACGGGGATGTAATTCTAGGCGCTATCTTGCAGAACGCATCGGGCAGGGCACTGTTTGGAGAATCTATCACCGGTTGCCCTGCCCTCCGTTATCTTTTTCAGTTGAGAGGGGAGAACCCGCATGAAGACTTCATCACCCCCAACAGGTTGGGGGGTTCAGCCTATGCCTTTCCCGCACCGGCGAGGCGGGAAAGGCTCGGCGTCTTGCCGGGCTACCTCTGGTTCTTTCGATTCTTCAGAAGCAGGCGCCGTCACCGCTGAATTTGCCGTTGCTCTACCTGCGGTTATTTTTCTACTGGCTCTCCTAATGGGCTCTATAGCTACCGGCGTGGTTCAGTTGCAACTGGAAGAATCGGCGAGGGTAGGCGCCCGTGCTGCCGCTCGGGGAGAAGCTATGGAGGACGTGCGACGCGTTGCCCAAGACGTAGGCACAGATATTTCGGTAGTAGTAACAGATCATTCCGAAACGGTGACCGTGCAGACGAGTAGGCAAGCACCGGGGCTCATCGGGGAAATCACAGGGTGGACCCTGTACGCCGATTCGACCATTCCCGCTGAACCGGCGGCGATAAAACCGGGGAAGGAGAAGTCATGATGACGTCGCCGTCTCGTGAGCACGATAGTTCAGAGCGCGGTTCTGGAACGGTACTGGCTTTGGGGCTGGTTTTTGTACTGCTGATTTTCTTCGTCGTCATTGCAGGAGTTATTACTGCTGTATCAGCTCAACATAAAGCAATGGCTGCCGCCGATTTGAGCGCGCTCGCTGCCGCCGATACCGCACGTGGTCTGAGGGAGGGGGAGCCTTGTACCGTAGCTGCGGAGATAGCACGTTTTAACCACGCGGAGTTAAAAGGGTGCGCTCAGCCTGAAGGGTACAGCGGCATTGTGGACGTGCGAACCACCGTGCCTATCGGCGGGCCCTTTACCTGGCTTGGCTCGGCAGAGGGGCTGAGCCGCGCGGGCCCGCCAGAGTAGAATGCTCCTCGCTGATTCGTCCAGATTGTTCATCTCTTGGCATCGCATGCATGAGCATTGCTTCCAGGAGGCGGGCTGCGCCGTCTTTCTCCAGCGGATCATTGCGGTTCCCACATTTAGGAGATTGCACGCAGGAGGGGCAACCGGTTTCGCACTCGCAGGAGCGGATGGTATCGAGGGTAGCTCGAATCCAGTGCTGCGCGGCAGCAAATCCTCGTTCTGCGAATCCTGCCCCACCCTGGTGGCCGTCATAGACAAAAATGGTGGGTTTCTCGGTATCCATGTGCAGGGCTGTAGAAAGCCCCCCAATATCCCAGCGGTCACACGTAGCAATCAACGGCAACAGCCCTATCGCCGCGTGTTCGGCTGCATGTAAAGTACCCGGGAAATCGGGTTCTTTGACTCCCGCACCGCTCATTACAGTGGGTTCCATCGTGAACCAAATAGCGGTGGTCATCAGATTTTGCGGGGGCAGATCAAGAATTTCCTCGCCCTGAACCTCTTGACCGATAAGAGATTTGCGTTGATAAGAGACCACCTGCGTGCGGACTCGAACGTGCCCAAAATGCAAAGTGACTGGACCCCACTGCTCGGTCTTGTCTTCAGAGAGAATCTTTACCTCGGTCAGGTCGCGCGATTGAGTGAAGTAATCGGGAAAGACGCGCGAAACAGCAATGACTCGGTTTTCAAGATCTAAGTCTTCAACCACATAGGTGGCAGATTGGTGGGTGTAAATCGCGCCCACATGGCCTTGGTGTTGCGCCTGAGAAGCATCCATCGTTCCCACCACAGTGCCCGTTTCTATCTCAATAATTTGAAGCGGTGAGCCGCCGCCCCCGCGCAAATCTACAAGCTCGGAGGCATTTTCAGGGTGGGTCCAGAACCAACCCGTGGCTCGACGTCGTAGGTAACCCTGGGCAACGAGCCGTTCTAATAGTTGCCCGGCGGTCGGGCCAAAGAGCGCCACTTCTTCGGTGCGCAAGGGCAGTTCTGCGGCTGCGGCACACAAATGTGGAGATAGCACGTAAGGATTAGTGGGATCAAAAACGGTAGATTCAACCACCGTAAAGATATCTTCGGGGTGGTGCACCAGATAGGTATCCAGCGGGTCGGCGCTGGCGATTAACACCGAGAGCGATTCCTGCCCCGCGCGTCCGGAACGCCCAATTTGTTGAAAGAACGACGCGCGGGTGCCCGGCCAGCCAGCCACGAGCACGGCGTCTAACCCGGCGATGTCTATGCCCAGTTCGAGGGCGGAAGTAGAAGCAATACCTAACATCTCGCCGCTACGTAATTGTCGTTCGAGTTCGCGGCGTTCTTCGGGCAGAAAACCTGACCGGTAGGCGGCGACTCGATGGGAGAGGCCGGCTTCCACCTCATCAAGATAGCGGGAGGCGGTTTGAGCAATTGCCTCTGCTCCACGGCGCGATTTGATGAAGGCAATAGTTCGGGTGCGTTCAACTACTAAATCGGTGAGCATTTCAGCGCTTTGTTCAATGACCGATTTACGCTGCGGAGCATTCTTCTCGGCTTCAGATTGACCGGTTTCCCGTGGGGCGGAGAGCTTATCGGTAACTTGCTCGCGAAATTCAGGTTCCCAGAGGATTGTGTGGGTTGCGCCGTGCGGAGCAGTGTCCTCGGTAATCGCGGTCACGGCGGAGGAATCAACTCCTAGTAACTTAGCGAAGGATTGCTCAGGTTCGGCAGAGGTCGCGGAGGCGCCAAAGAAGACGGGAGAAGCACCGTAATAACGGCAGATACGGCGTAATCGGCGCAGAAGCACGGCAATATGAGCACCAAAAACCCCTCGATAGCTATGCGCCTCATCGAGCACCACATATTTAAGGCGGCGCACAAAGGAGGACCACTGAGCGTGGTTGGGCAAGATTCCATAGTGCAACATATCGGGGTTGCAGAGAATGACATTGGCGTGCTGCCTAATCCAACGGCGCTCGGAGGCGGGGGTGTCGCCGTCGTATGTTTCAGCTCGCACGGTCGAAAGCCCCAGTGCGCGAATCGAGTTGAGCTGGTCAGCGGCGAGCGCTTTAGTGGGGGAAAGATAAAGGACGGTGGCACGTTCGTCATCCATACCCTTTTTAGGTGCTATTTCGCCGCGGTGGACGGCGTCCAGCGAGGGGAGAAGGTAAGCCAGTGACTTGCCTGAGGCTGTTCCCGTTGCCAGGATCAGATGCTGGCGAGAACCTGTCGCCATCGAGGTGTGGGCGAGATCAGCTGCCTGCACTTGATGCAGGTAAGGTTCAGGAACGCCCAAGGATTCGAAGGCATCTTGGACGTCCGGATGAACCCACTCCGGCCAATGTGCGGTGATAGCTTCGCGAGCAGGAGTGGAGCGGACGTGAAGAATTTGCTCGGGTACAGGACCGTACCCCAGTTTGGAGATGAGCGAGACGACGCTCGGAGGTAGCTGGGCTATGCGCTGGGAGAGCGAGAGGGGTTCTGCTGATTCTTCGGACACGCCTCTATTGTCCCACTCCCCGGTAGAAAGCTCATACACCGGGGTAAGGGCTCAAAATTCCTACCAAAAACTGCAATAATGTGACCATGACTACACCTAAGATGAATATTCAATCCACTCACCAGAACTCATCAGCGCCCCAGCAAGCTCCTGTTACTGAGCTCACCGAGCCTGAGTGCTGGGAACTGGCAGAAAAAACTAGTTTTGCTCGCCTGGGCACGGTAGATAACGGAGAAGTCTTCATTACCCCGCTCAATATCGTTACTTCTGAAGGAAAAATCTTTTTCCGCACCGCGCACGGTTCTAAACTCACAAACCTTATCCTCAATGAGAAAGTCACGATTGAATTTGATAAGGCTGAGGGCGGTTCTGCCTATTCAGTGAATATTTTTGGGACTGCACGGTTGCTTACGGACTCTTCTGAATTGGAGCGAGCTGCGCAGCTGCCTCTTACCCCGTGGATTCGTACGGAGAAAATTGAGTTTGTAGAGATTACTCCTAGCACGATGACCGGGCGGCGTTTTATCCTGGGCTAAGACCATATTCACTGTGAAAGGTGTCTTTTTCCATGGCTTCTCAGCTTTTTGAACCCATCACATTGCGCGATGTGCAGTTTCGTAATCGCCTCTGGGTTCCGCCCATGTGCCAGTATTCGGCGCTCAATAAAGATGGTGTGCCCACTTCTTGGCATGAAGTTCATTATGCTTCAATGGCGCGCGGTGGAGCAGGCGCCATCGTGGTGGAAATGACCAACGTGGAACCGGAAGGGCGTATTAGCCCGCACTGTCTAGGCTTGTGGAATGACGAGCAGAAAGAGGCATTTGTTCCCATTGTTCAGGGCATCAAAGCCGCTGGTGCCCGAGCTGGAATCCAGATTGGTCACGCGGGGCGAAAAGCTTCCACCCACCCCGAATGGGGTACCGACGGTTCGGGATTGCTGGCAGAAGATGAAGGCGGCTGGCCTACAGTGGGGCCTTCAGCAGTGGCTTTTCCCGGCCTTAAAGATCCAGAGGAACTGGACACCGAAAACATCAAGCGGCTCGTGAAAGCCTACGGCGATGCCGCCGCGCGTGCGGTCGACGCTGGTTTTGAGTTCCTCGAGATTCACGGCGCACACGGTTATCTTCTCACCGAGTTTCTCTCGCCGCTGTCAAATGAGAGAACCGATGAATATGGTGGCTCTTTAGAAAATCGCGCTCGCTTTCTGCTCGAAGTAGCCGATGCTATGCGCCAGCGGATGCCTGAGGGCATGCCGCTTCTCGCTCGTCTTTCGGCAACAGAGTGGGTCGACGGCGGCATTACAGTTGATGAAACCGTGCAGGTAGCACGCTGGCTCAAAGAGCACGGGGTGGACATGATTGATGTTTCTACCGGCGGAAATTACCCTGCCAAGATTTCGGTTTTCCCGGGATACCAGGTGCCGGCGGCAACGCGCATCAAGAATGAAGCCGATATTCCTGTTAGCGCTGTAGGAATGATTAATGAGCCTCGTACAGCAGAATTTTTGGTCAGTAGCGGTCAGGCAGATGTCATCATGAACGGTCGAGAAATCCTGCGTGATCATGCTTATCCGCTACACGCGGCAATAGAGCTCAAAGCAGAAATCGATTACGTGCCCCCGCAGTATCAGAGGGCTTACAGAACCCGCCGATAATTTCGCGCTCTCTACCACCACCGGGCGTAGGCCGAACCCTTTGCGGTTTACTGTGCCCGGCGGTAGGGGTGGCTCTTTTAACATCGTGGAATAAGGCGGGAACGAGTCGTGTTGTACTTGCTATGACTGAACATCTTCACACCAGCACCCAGATTCAACTCGTCCAGCGCCCTCAGGGCATTCCCACCGAACATGATTTCCGTATTCAGCGCGTAGAACTGTCGCCCTTGAATGAGGGTGAGGTACGCGTACGCAATGAATTCATTTCCGTTGACCCTTATATGCGCGGACGTATGAACGATTCGAAATCCTACATCCCACCCTTTCCCCTAGGGGAGACCATGACGGGTTCGGCGGTAGGGCGCGTCATCGAAAGCCGTGCCGAGGGGTTCTCTGAAGGTGATTTGGTTACCCACTTTATGGGGTGGCGTGATATCGCTCAGGGGAGTGCCGAAGAATTTACCGCAGTACCTGAGTTGGGGGATAAGCCGGTCTCGGCGTACTTGGGTGTTTTGGGGCTTACCGGCATGACTGCTTTTGCCGGGCTTACTAAAGTGGCTCAGATGAAAGATGGTGATACCGTCTTCGTCTCTGGTGCCGCAGGAGCTGTGGGTTCCATTGTGGGGCAGATTGCCCGCCATCGCGGTGCCCGCGCCGTCATCGGGTCGGCAGGCTCAGCAGAGAAAACAGCGCTTTTGACTGAACGCTACGGGTTTACCCACGCTATCAATTACAAAGAAGCACCCATCCTCGAGCAGCTTGCGGAGGTAGCTCCCGAAGGCGTCGACGTCTACTTCGATAACGTCGGAGGTGACCATCTCGAAGCAGCTCTAGCGCACCTGAACCGTTATGGACGCGCCGCCCTGTGTGGAGCAATCTCGGTGTACAACGCAGAGGACCCCCTATCACTACAGGGTCCGCGCTTCATGACCAACATCGTTACCCGATCCCTCACCCTGCAGGGCTTCGTTTTGCAGGACTACCTCCAGTACGCCGATGAATTCCGCGCCGAGATCGCCCCGCTGGTTATGGACGGAACTATCAAGGACGACGAAACGGTAGTCGAAGGTCTCGACCAGGCCATTGAGGCCTTCCTTGGACTTTTCGAAGGAAAGAACACCGGCAAGATGGTCGTCCGCATTTAGAGCAAAGACTAGAATGGTAACCGTGGCTCAAGAACGAATTATCCTGTATTACTGCTTTGCTCCTATCACCGACCCCACCGCCGTCATGCTCTGGCAGCGTGCTTTGTGCGAAAAGTTGGGTCTGACAGGGCGAATCCTCATTTCCAAACACGGAATCAACGGCACTCTCGGTGGCGACGTTAATGCCCTCAAACAGTACGGCAAAACTACCCGCCAGTACCCTGGGTTCGGAAAGTTGGAACTTAAGTGGTCCGACGGTGGTTCGGCTGACTTCCCCAAACTGTCGGTGCGTGCCCGCGATGAAATCGTGGCGTTTGGTGCCCCGGATGAGTTGAAGGTGGATGAAAACGGCGTGGTCGGCGGTGGCATCCATTTGAAGCCCGAAGAGGTAAACAAGCTGGTTGAAGAGCGTGATGACGTGGTCTTCTTTGATGGTCGCAACGCCTACGAGGCAAAAATCGGTAAATTCAAGAACGCGATTGTTCCCGACGTCAACACCACCCACGATTTCATCAAGGAAATCGAATCGGGTAAGTATGACGATTTGAAGGACAAACCCGTTATTACGTACTGCACCGGTGGTATCCGCTGTGAAATTCTTTCGGCGCTGATGAAGAACCGCGGGTTCAAAGAGATTTATCAGATTGATGGCGGCATCGTTCGCTACGGCGAGAAGTATGGGGATTCGGGACTCTGGGAAGGTTCTCTCTATATATTCGATAAGCGCATGACGATGAATTTCTCTCCCGATACTCTCACTATTGGCGAGTGTGAGCACTGCGGTGCCCCGGCGAATAAGTTTGAAAACCTTGATGATATGGGCGGGCGCGCGCTAGTTTTGCTGTGCGATAGCTGCATTGAGAAATCTCAGGCTAAGCGTGAGGCAATGCAGAGCGACCCAGAACCTGTTCAGGCTCAGTAAACGCAGTAGGAGTTTATGGAAACCGCGCTCATTGAATACGGTACGTTTCTGGTAGCGGGTAAGACGATTCGGGCTACACCGCAGAGCGATTTTACGCGGGTGTGGCAGGATTTATTCGCCCAGTTAAGCCCGGAACAGGTTCAGGCTTGTGAGAAGTTGCAGGCGGTGGGCGTGATGATGCCCGACGCCGACGACACCGGTTTCACCTATACCGCTGGTTTTATGGTGAAGGGTATCGCTGAAGTTTCTGCGTTAGGACTTACCGGTGTGGTGGTGCCTGCAGCAATGTATGCCACAGTGCTCGTGCAGGGAGCCGTACCCGATTGCATTAAGCCCGGTTTCGAGTATCTTCACTCGGAGTTTATTCCTGCCAAGGGGGCTGAGCCCACGGGTGTCAATCTTGAGGTGTATGGGCCGGGTAATCGTGAGTCTGAGGATTATCGGATGTATCTGTGGAGTGCAGTGTCCGGACTTGAGGTTCAACCACATCGCGCCTAATGCTTTGTTAAACAGCTGTGACCGTGTATCCCTAAACACACGGTCACAGTCATTTAAAGGTGCCTAAAAGTGACTTCAGAAGGTAGATGCGGAGCAACTAAGCGTTCTTTGCGGATTGGAGGTCCGCTTGGAGCTTGTTAAGGATTTCTTCGACTATCTCGGGGGAGACAGGAGAAGTACCATTTGCAAGCCGCGCCTGCCAGTCAGCAATTGACTTTTCAATGTTTTCAATATTCTGAGCATCTGCCATAAGGTCAGTCTACTGGATAATTTGCTGTTATTACTAGTCGGTAATGAAAATTACGGCGGAAGGAATAAATTTTTTTACCGCATGCAGTCATACCTCTATCTTTTAGATTGAGCACCCCTAGTCCGGAAAAATATGCTTCTGACAAGCCATAACGCAACTTGGTAAGAATTTGAAATATTGAGCAGAGGGAGTATTGATGCATATAAATATTGCTGGGCTCTATTTTTATTATATTTTCGGGTTTTACCCAGACTAGGAGAAAATGATGGAGAAACCTGATAGACGGGGGCGGAACGCTCTGTTAGTTTGTGCTCATGGATTACTTCATTCGCGATGCTCAGGTCCAAGACGCGCGGGCATTAGTTGAGATTTAATGAAAGGCAGGGGTTTAGCCTTACGGGACGAGTCCGCGAGGAGCCGTTGGGCGACGTCGTCCTTAAAGATTTGCAGATGCTGAGGCATCTTGGGTCTGTAGCGGTGGAAGATTAAATCTCCCCTGAACTATAAGCGCAGGAAAGCTAAATGTCTTTCACTTTCTCCCACGGTTCAATACCGCCGGGAACGATGAAGAAAAGCGGGTGAAGCGCTGGTTTCTCTAGTCCGTGAAGATGCTCAGCAAACCACTTTTCATCCCGCTTTTCGACTTTCTGCATCAAAAAAGCAAGCTCGTACTCTGCTTGCCCCACGGTTACGGGAATGAGAGGCTTTTCAAGCTGCGCAATGCCCGCAATCTTTGAACGGTCAAAATGGTAGCCACGTGAGTCTGCTTCGTCGCACAGACCGTGAAGGTAACTCGCGATAGCCTCTAAAGGGTTCGACGTCGTGCGAAAGCGGTGAAGCTGGGGATGGTTGGTGTAGCCTCGCGTGAGCCCCTGGAGCACTTTTTGGGCAAGGAGGGTTTCGCGCCAGCACGCAACCAGCCCCTTCGAATCCAAGAGCGACGGGTGGATTGACCAGATACGCATTATGACATCTCCTGAGGGTGAGTGGAATAAAGAGTGTGCGTCAGAAGCACAAGTTTAAAGTCGCTGAGGTAAGCAAAACCGGCCACCGCATCATGCTCATCTACTGCCACCATGACCTGCCTGTTACCCCTCCCACCAGCGTGTCTGATCTTCTACCGTGAGCGGTTCGAGATCGTAGCTGGCAGTAGTTCCTACGCCACCCTCGTTGTAGATGGCGTTAATAGCAAGTATGTCTTTTTCGTTGGCGTGACGAAGTGAAATGCTCATAAATGCAAGGCTAGCAGGGGAGTGTTTCAGCGGTGTTACTCTTCCAAAACGTGTGGTCTACTGTGCCACAATAAGACTGTGACTATCTCTGATTTTTCTTGTGTTCCAGGCGCACCCCAAAGTACTGATTTGCCCGCTCTTCAGCAATTCGCTGAAGGTTTACGGGCCGCTAATTATTCTCAAGAGGCGATTGCTACCCTCATAGGCGATGGTGCCTACGCGGCTTTACAGCGCGATCAGATAGTGCCCGCACAGCTACAGATAGAGAAACTTACCGATTCCGCAGATTTATCTGAGCAAGAGGTCGCGCTCGCCTTACTTGTTTCTTTCTTTCTGCTGGGAAACCCACTCACTGCATCCGAGCTTGACCAGGCACTGAACAGCAACTCAGGTAACGCCGCAACACTACTGCGCTCCTTAGGTGTTGCCGAGCCAAATATTGCAGAGACAGCCGAATCAACTTTCCGCGCTTCGGTAGATATACGCCCTCATTCAGCAGACGACGGCGTCGATATCTGGGTGGCTTCAGACCTTCCAGCTCACATCCGCCGTGGTACCTTGCGCAAGGACCACGTCCTGGGAATCGGACATGCGTCGAGAAGTCTTGCTCAATTCACCGAACGTCAGGCTGCTCAGCGAGCACTTGATTTAGGAACCGGCTGTGGGATTCAGACCTTTCACTTGCTGAGCCACTGTGAACACGTCACTGCTACAGATATATCCGAGCGGGCTTTGGGGTTTACCGCTTTTAACCTTTTACTCAACGCTTCGGCATTGGGGATCGACCCTCAGCAGCCGGACGATCGAGTCATCCTCAAGCTGGGGTCTTTACTCGAGCCCGTAGAGGGTGAAAAATTCGATCTAGTAGTGTCCAACCCTCCCTTCGTTATTACCCCGCGCAGTGAAGGAGAAAACGCCGCATCCCAATTTACCTATCGCGATGGCGGTATGGCAGGGGACCAAATTGTTTCTACTTTAGTTCGCCAGCTCGGAACTGTACTCAACGACGGCGGCACCGCGCAGATGCTGGGTAACTGGGAAATCCCCGGTGATTCTGAGGAACAAAAAGAGTGGGACGAACGCCCCCGCCAGTGGGTTGGCGACTCCATGGAGGTATGGTTTATTCAGCGCGAAGAGCTTACCCCCGAGCAGTATGCCGAAACCTGGCTGCGCGATTCGAGTGAAACCGCAGATAGGGCTGCCTTTGAGGCGTCTTACCGCCGGTACCTGCTTGATTTTTCTGCACGCTCGGTCAGCGCGATTGGTTTTGGCATGATTTGGCTACGCCGCCCCGCAAAAGACGCTCCCGAGCCCTTATTACGCCGGTTCGAGGAAATCACTTACCCCATCCAGCAGCCCTTGGGACCGTTTATGACCGAAGCAATCGAGCTTTTCGATTCTTCAGCTCACCTCAGCGATGAGGAACTTCTTTCCCTTCATCTCATGGTGGCGCCCGACGTCACCGAAGAACGACATACCGAACCAGGCGCTGAACATCCCGGTGTGATTTTGCTGCGCGAAGGAGCAGGTCTGCGTCGAACTATCTTGGAGTCAACGGCGACTGCCGGCTTCGTTTCCGCCTGCGACGGCGAACTTTCGGTGGGGCAAATCGTCGGCGCTTTAGAAGCACTCCTAGGGTGGGACGGCGATTCCGAGCGGCAGGAACTCTTAGGTCACATTCGTGAGTTGATCCTCAAAGGTTTCCTGAGAATAGATGCGGGGAACTAGACTAACTTCCATGGTAGACCCAACACCGAACGACCATCCGCTCACCGATCTCAACGAAGAGACCTGCTGGGCGCTTCTCAACGCGCACAGCATCGGTAGACTCGCTCTGCGGTCGGGAAACAAGATAGATATTCTGACCGTGAAATACGCCGTGTATCAAGGACGTATCTATTTTCAGTCCAAAGCGGGTGAAAATTTTAGCTCTATTGTGGTGAGCCGCCAGGTTGCTTTTGAGATTGATGAGGCACGTAGCGATACCGTGAAATCGGTGATTGTACACGGAACTGCCGAATGGCATTTTCATGAGATGCCGATTAATCCTGCTGTGCTGGATGACGTGCGGATAGACAGCGGGGAGAACATGAATTGGGTGGTAGTGACACCGGAATCTATATCGGGGCGAGAGCTCAGAATCCTCGGTTAGTGTTACGGTTTTGTTGAGATTTATTCAATATATGAGGAGCCAGGCAAGCACAGCACTAAGGTGAACTGGCTGGGTCTGGCATGAATCACCTAGTGAGCGCCAGCGAACTCGGTGAGAAGGTTAGTTCACCGGTGCTGTGCTTGCCTGGGGACTGAGGACACTTTTGAATAGTCTCAGCTACATCAACGGGTGAGGTTCAACTTGCGGTGCAGAGTTCTTTGAATGTAGTGACCGCCCTGGAGCTATCTACCCACCCACTCAACTTTTGCCAGTCAATGTGCGCTATTGTTGAGCAATATATACCAGAGACCATTTTCAAGGAGCGCTGTGCCCACCACTGCCAAGGCCACTGCAAACCACGGTAAATCCCTACTCATCGTAGAGTCGCCGTCTAAGGTGAAGACTATTAGCGGCTACCTCGGTGATGCCTTTGAGGTTGAATCCTCAATGGGTCATATCCGCGATCTTCCTCAGCCCTCAGAATTACCTGAAGAGTTGAAGAAGTCGCCGGTGGGCAAGTTTGCGGTTGATTTGGAAGATAACTTTGAACCCTACTATCAGGTGAATCCTGATAAAAAGAAGAAAGTTACCGAACTGAAGCGCAAGCTGAAAGAGGCAGACGCCCTCTATCTGGCAACCGATGGGGACCGCGAAGGCGAAGCAATTGCGTGGCATCTTTTGCAGGTGCTCAAGCCCAAGGTTCCTGTGTATCGTTTGACGTTCCCAGAAATTACTCGTGAAGCTGTAGAGCGTGCTTTCGGTGAATTACGTGATATCGATCAGGACTTAGTGGACGCGCAGGAAACCCGCCGTGTGCTTGATCGTCTCTATGGATATGAGCTTTCACCAGTGCTGTGGCGTAAGGTATCCCGCGGTCTTTCGGCAGGTCGTGTACAGTCTGTTGCAACTCGTTTGGTGGTTGAGCGCGAGCGCGAGCGTATGGCTTTCCGATCGGCTAATTACTGGGATTTGACCGGTACATTTTCTACGGCAAAGCAGGAAGAATTCACCGCTAAACTCTCGGCGATAGACGGCGCTCGCGTGGCAACGGGTAAGGATTTTGGCGACGACGGCGTGCTTAAGGCGGCGTCCAAAGCTAAGGTGGCTCATCTCGATGAGGCGAATGCGCACTCTCTTGCAGAGGCTCTGAAGGATTCGACTTTTGCCGTTCGCTCGGTTGAAACCAAGCCTTATACCCGCCGTCCAGCGGCTCCTTTTACCACTTCTACTTTGCAACAGGAAGCTGCTCGCAAGCTACGTTTTTCTTCCCGTTCTACGATGCAGGTAGCTCAGCGCCTGTATGAAAACGGCTATATCACCTATATGCGTACCGACTCGGTGGCGCTCTCTACCCAGGCGATTAATGCGGCTCGTACACAGGCGAATGAGCTGTACGGTGCTGAATTTGTGCCGAGTTCACCTCGTAACTATGCATCAAAGTCGAAAAATGCTCAGGAAGCTCACGAGGCAATCCGCCCCGCAGGTGATTCCTTCCGCACTCCGAGCCAGGTGAAGAGCGCGCTGAGCCCTGATGAGTTCCGTCTCTACGAGCTTATTTGGAAGCGCACCGTTGCATCCCAAATGGCAGATGCCAAGGGTTCGACCGCTTCTATCAAACTGGGTGCCCAGGCATCCGATGGTCGCGACGCCGAATTCTCAGCGTCCGGCACCGTGATCACCTTCCGAGGTTTCCTTGCAGCTTATGAAGAAGGACGCGACGCCACTCGGGCAGAATCCAAAACCGAAGAGGTAAAGGGTGAGAAGCGCCTTCCTCAGCTGGCAGAAAAGGATGCCCTGAGCGCATCCGATATTCAGGCTGTAGGGCATGACACTACAGCACCTCCTCGCTACACCGAAGCTTCTTTGGTGAAGGCACTCGACGAGCTTGGGATTGGTCGCCCCTCGACCTATGCAGCCACGATTTCTACCATCATGGACCGCGGTTACGTCAACAACCGCTCAGGTTCGCTGGTTCCTTCCTGGACGGCGTTCTCTGTGGTTCGCCTGCTCGAAGAGCACTTCAACCGCTATGTGGACTACGAGTTCACCGCAGCAATGGAAGAAGACCTCGACCGTATTGCCCGGGGCGAGGAAAATCGTCCTCATTGGCTGGGGGAGTTCTACTTTGGTGGAGAAGACAAAAAGGGTCTCAAGCCTATCGTCGATAACTTGGGAGATATTGACGCGCGTGCCATTAACTCTATTGAGATCGCAGACGGCATTACCCTGCGCGTAGGCAAATTCGGCCCTTACCTTGAAATGGGCGGCGAAATTAATACTGAGACCGGTGAAATTACCGATCCCATCCGCGCTAACGTTCCATCCGATATGGCTCCCGATGAACTCACCGCTGAAAAAGCAGCTGAACTCATCGAAAAGGGTAAATCAGACGGGCGGGAGCTCGGTGTAGACCCGGAGACCGGCCGAACTATCGTCGCCAGGGATGGCCGATACGGCCCGTACGTCACCGAAGTAATCCCCGAGATGAGCGAAGAAGACATCCAGAAGTGGATGGATGAGCAGCCCACCGAGTACTACAAGAACGGGCGGGCTAAACCGAAGAAGAAGCCCAAGCCTGAAAAGCCCCGCACAGGTTCACTGTTCAAGTCGATGGACCTTGCCACGGTAACTCTGGAAGATGCTCTCAAGTTGATGAACCTTCCCCGCGTTCTGGGGCAGGACGAAGAGGGCAACGATATTACCGTGCAGAACGGTCGTTTTGGTCCTTACCTGAAAAAGGGCACCGATTCGCGTTCGCTGGGTTCTGAAGAAGAGATTTTCACTATCACGTTGGAGCAGGCGAAAGAAATTTATTCTCAGCCTAAGCAGCGTGGTCGTGGCACTGCTAAGCCACCTCTGGCTGAGCTGGGCGTTGACCCGGTTTCTGAGAAAAAGATCGTGATTAAGGACGGCCGCTTTGGTCCCTACATCACCGACGGCGTCACCAACATTACGGTTCCCCGCAGCGAAACTATAGAGTCGGTAACGCACGAACGCGCGGTAGAGCTTCTAGCAGAAAAACGTGCTAAGGGTCCGGTCAAACGCAAAACGACAGCAAAGAAAGCCCCTGCCAAGAAGGCTCCAGCTAAGAAGACAGCAACAAAGAAACCCGCTGCCAAAAAGGCGCCGGCGAAAAAAGCTCCGGCGAAGAAAACTGCTGAATAATTAGTTTTCTTCTGTCAGTATCAAGCACCCTTCCTTTTCAGGAAGGGTGCTTACACTTTTAACCGATAATGTTAATGTGCAGTTACGCTGATGCAAATCGCCAAGGAGACCACGATGGATAGTACGCAGAATCATCAAATAGAGGTAGCGCTTTCTACGTCGTGCCTCTTTCCGCCCAGCGTTCCCGAGACCTTTTCGACGGCGGTCGATTTAGGGTATGACAGCGTGGAAGTCATGATTACCGGAAACGCACTTTCCCAAGAACCCCACGATCTCTTGGAGCTAGTGCAAAAGTTTCAGATTCCTATCTCTGCCATCCACGCGCCTACTCTTCTGCTTACCCAGCAGGTGTGGGGTCGTGCCTGGAACAAGATGCAGATGGCAGCGAAAATGACCAATGATGTGGGCGCGAACGTCATTGTTGCTCACCCACCTTTCCGTTGGCAAAAAGCGTATGCCAAGAACTTCGTGGAGGGCGTACGCGAAATTTCGCAGGCAGAGGGCGTCAAAATCGCTGTAGAGAATATGTACCCGTGGAGTGCTGCTGGGCAGGAAGTAGAAATGTATGCCCCTCACTGGGATCCGACGCGGTTTGACTATGACTGGATGACGTGGGATTTCTCCCATGCTGCCGCAGCCAAGGTAGATTCGTTAGAATTCGTGAAGAAAATTGGAGACCGCCTAGGGCACGTGCATCTGACAGATGGTAGTGGGGACAAGGTCATGGACGAGCATCTCATGCCCGGATACGGGTCGCAGCCGGTAGCTGAGACTCTCGAATATTTGGCAGAGAAGAAGTGGAACGGCGTCGTCTGCGCTGAAATCTCAACCAAGGGTAAGAGCGCAACTCGTCGAGATGATATGTTGCATGAGACTTTGCAGTTTGCACACCGCCACTTGGGCAGATCATAAAGGAGAGATGATGAGCGAGAAAATTGTAACTTTTATTGGTACTGGCTCCATGAATGGAGCCATTGCATCAGGACTATTAGCTAGTGGCTTTCCTGCCCAGAACGTGCGTGCTACCGTCCACAGCGCCAAAAGCGCTCAGGAGCTTCCAGAGAAGCTGGGAGAAGAAGCAGAAGGGGTAGAGGTCTTTTCCTCTGAGGTGTCCGCAGATGCCAACCAGAAAGCTGTTCAAGGCGCTGCGGCAGTCTTGCTTGGAGTGAAGCCCTACGACATCCTGGATGTCCTTGAATCTCTCAAAGACGCGCTGGACGAGGAAACCGTGGTGATTTCCGTTGCCGCGGGCGTTTCACTGGATTCCCTCCAAAAAGCGGCAGGGAAAAAACAACCTGTCATTCGCTGCATGCCTAATACTCCCGCGCGCGTAGGCAAAGGTGCCCTTGCATATTCTGCAGGTTCAACCGTCACCGCTGAGCAACGCAAACTGGCAGAGGAAATCCTCGGAGCAGTCGGAATGGTTTTCCAGGTAGAAGAAGAACAGATGGATGCCGTCACCGCCCTCTCTGGCTCGGGTCCCGCCTACGCCTTCCTGCTAGCAGAATGCATGAAGAAAGCAGGTATGGAACTGGGGATTGACGAAGAACTGGCTAAAAATCTCGCCTCAACCACCGTGGCAGGCGCAGGAGCACTTCTAGAAAAAGACCCTAATCCTGAGGATCTCCGCAAAGCTGTTACCAGCCCAGGTGGAACCACAGAACAAGCTATTAAGGCTTTTCAGGAGGGCGGTATCGAAGAGCTTACGTTGCGTGCCATGACAGCCAACGCGCAGAAATCTGCCGAGATGAGCCAGGAATATAACAAGTAACTTGCTAACTAGGCACAGCAACGGGAAACTAACCTTCTCACCTGAATTCGCTGGCGCTCATTGAGGTGATTCACGCCAGACCCAGCCAGTTCACCTTGGGCTGTGCCTGGTTAGTCTCTTCGACATAAGTTAAAAAAGAAAGCTTCGACTGTAGGGAATCAGTCGAAGCTTTCCTGAATGCTCACTCGAAAGTTTGCATTCCAGTTTTGTTGTCTCAACGTCCGGCTTAGGGGATGCCGGCTCTTTGTCGAGAGTCCTAAACTGATTTGAACGGGTTCGCAATCCGTTCAGTAATCACTCGCACCTTTAGAGGTGACTCCATCATAAGCACCTTGAGGGCATATTGCCAATACAAAAACAGAAAATATTTGACGTTTTTTTAGCAAAAATGCTAGTTATGTAGATTTTCTTCGGACAAGTTGGTTGTGACTAGGTGGTTTAAACCCGTAGAAAAAACCAAAGAATTTTAGGGGCGATCAGCAAAACGTTCTAGTAAATCCACCTGACCGGAGACAATCAACAAATCCCGGCTAGAAACTTTGGTACTCGGTGTTGCGTACGTAAAATCATCGCCGGGAGTCTTCACTCCAACGATAGTGACGCCGTACTTACTGCGCACATCGGATTCTGCCAAAGTGAATCCCTGAGTCTCCTTGGGCGGGCGCATTTTGACGATCGCGAAGTCATCATCAAACTCGATGTAGTCTAAAAGACGCCCGGAGACCAGGTGCGCCGCGCGTCGTCCTGCATCTGCTTCGGGGAATATGACGTTGTGCGCCCCAATACGGGAGAGAATCTTTCCGTGGGACGGTGTGATTGCTTTAGCCCAGATTCGCTCAATTCCTAGGTCAACCAGGTTTGCTGTAATGAGAACCGATGCTTCCACCGAAGTTCCAACCCCCACGACGGCAGCGGTGAAGTCTGTTGCTCCCAGTTGGCGCAGGGCGTCGATATCCGTAGCATCGGCTTCGACCACGTGGGTGAGCAAACCTGACCATTTCTGAACGAGAACGGGATCTTTTTCTACCGCCAGAACCTCTTTGTTCTGCCGTTTGAGTTGGGCTGCTGTAGCGGCACCGAAGCGGCCTAACCCAATGACCATAACGGGCACGTTGTTTTTGTTGCGATCAGCCAATGATGGGCCTTTCTTCTGGGTATTTGTAGAGACGGCGACGCGAACGTAGCGCAAGGCCGGTCGCTACTGTAATGATGCCGATACGTCCGACGAACATAAGGGCAGTTAAGACATAGATACAGGATGGCGGAAGGGATGCTGAGAGTCCCACGGAGAGGCCACAGGTAGCGTAGGCGGAGATGACCTCAAAGAGCACCCGGTCCAGGCTCTCGCCGGTGATGAAGACGATGGCGGCGGTGCCGAGAAAAACGATGATCGCGCTCATCATGATGACCGAGATAGCGATGCGCAGAACCGAATCGGGAATTGTTCTATTGAAAGCGACGACGAACTGGTCGCCTCGTGCTTCGGCGATGACCGCAAGGATAACTACGGTGATGGTGGTAATTTTGACGCCGCCGGCGGTAGACGCTGAACCGCCGCCAATGAACATGAGCACATCGGTAATCAGAAGCGTGATGGGGTTAGCATCGTTCATATCTACCAGGTTGAAGCCGCCAGAGCGTGTCATTATCGAGGCAAAGAACGAGTTCAACAGCTTGTCTCCCATGCCTAAAGAACCGATAGTTTTGGCATTAGACCATTCGAAGAAGCCCCATAAAACCGCGCCCAATACGAGAAGGGTGACTGTGCCAATCATCGTGAGTTTGGTGGTGAGGTTCCAGCGGTTGAATCGGAAGGGATTCTGCTGGATGACCAGAATAACGGGAAAGCCCAGCGAGCCAATGAAAACGCCGATGCACAGAGGTAACAGCAACCATAAATCATGTCCATAGGGGACTAGACCATCGCTGTGCGGGGTAAAGCCGGCGTTATTGAAAGCAGAAACGGAATAAAAAATTCCATGCCAGATGCTTTGGAAAACTGACTCGCCTAACAGCATGAAACGCGGAATGAGAACCAGGGCAATGACCGCTTCAAAAGTAATAGAAGTGACCGCGACCGTTTTCAGCACCGAACCCAGCTCGCCGAGTTTACCGATATTCATTGCTTCCTGGGCAATCAGCTTGGAACGTAATCCGAGTTTTCTGCCGACTGCCATGGCGAGCAGTGACGTCATGGTCAACGTACCGAGTCCGCCAATTTGGAAGGCGAAAAGGATCATAAGTTGGCCGAAAAATGACCATTGAAGGGCAGTCGAGACCGTGGTCAATCCAGTCACGGTCACGGCAGAGGTCGCTGTGAACAGGGCATGGTGGAATGCGACTGCGTGACCGTCGTTAGAGGAAAGCGGCAACATGAGCATCACGGTGAAGAAAATAATGACGATGCCGAAGGCGAAAATTGCCATGCGAGAGGGCGAGCTGCCCACGGTGCGGTCGATCAGGTCACGGATACCAGTTAAGAATTGAAAAAAACGATCTCTACCTTCTGTGGCATCAAATTCGCTCTCTAAGCGGTTTGAGCTCAATTTCGCCTCCTTTCCTAGCGGTTTTGGCGTTATTTAGCTTAGTCTGCCTCGTCAAAAAGTGGCATAGGCGCTCAGAAAGAGTAGGGTGTGTTTAGTATTAACTGTGAGAAACATTACTAGTAAGAGGTTGGGTTATGAGCTTCACTAATCGATGCCACCCTGTGCCCACGGGCATCATTTGGGGCTCCAGCATGGGCGAATACTTTTTCGGTGACTACCACCCCATGCATCCCAGTCGTCTGGACGCTACCGCTCGCCTGGCTTCAGACCTAGGTATTTTTGATCTTCCTCAAGTGAATGTCGAAGAGCCTGAAGTTGCCGGGGACTCGGTTCTCTGCCTTGCCCACGACCAGAAATATATTGATGAAGTAAAAGCTGTCAGTGCTAACCCTCAACTCACCATTGAAGACTGTGGGTTGGGAACCGAGGATACTCCGGGATATGCGGGCATCCACGAGGCTAGTGCGCGTTTGGCTGGTGGCAGTTATCAAGCCGCAGAAATGATTTTGAATGGCTCTGCAGTTCATGCGGTGAATTTCGGCGGAGGGATGCACCATGCTGCCCGCAACCATGCCAGCGGGTTTTGTATCTATAACGATTGTGCGGTGGCTATCCAGCACCTACTCGATCAGGGGGTTAAGCGCGTGGCGTACATCGACGTCGACGCCCACCACGGCGATGGCACGCAGAGCATCTTTTGGGATAACCCCAACGTGATGACCATATCCATGCACGAAACGGGAATGAAACTGTTTCCCGGCACTGGGTTCTGCAACGAGTCAGGCCCCGAAGGAATCGCCAGCGGCACTTCAATCAACGTGGCGATGCCAGAGAACGCAAGCGATTCCGACTGGATTCGCGCCTTCGACGCGGTAATCCCTGCGATATTGCGAGCCTTTCAGCCAGAAGTTATCGTCAGCCAGCACGGGTGCGATTCCCACTTCAGCGATGATATGTCCCATTTGGGAATTAGCATCGAATGCCAGCGGGAAATAGCAGGATATGTGTCTGTCTTGGCGGACGAGCTCTGTGAAAGTAGATGGATCGCCACCGGCGGGGGAGGGTATTCGATTTATGATGCGGTTCCTCGGGCATGGACCCACCTGATGGCAATCGCTGCAGGCTCCCCGCTGGGTGTTCAACTGCATACCCCCACATCGTGGCAAGAATACATGTTGGAAAAGTACGGAACTCGTGCCCCTACTGTGATGGGTGATTTTACGGATTTGTGGTGGAGTTCGTGGGAAATCGGTTTCAATCCGGCAGATGAAACGGATCGAACGGTCATGGCAACGCGTAAGGAAGTCTTCCCCCACTGGGGCCTTGATCCCTGGTATGACTAAACGCATTAAGGCACTGTGTACATATAATCCCAGCGGAATAAAGCCAAGTGGAGTTGAAGTCTAAAACAATTCTGAGAGCTCTCCTAAAACTTTAAGGAGAATTCGAAACTTCGCAGTGTCTATGCATTCGCCGTCGGGTATATATGTAATTATTGTGCTTATGATTGATGACGTTTTTGCAGTTATCGCAGATCCGACTCGTCGCCAAATTCTGCGCACCTTGTCTTCCGGGCAGCGTGCAGTAGGTGATTTGGTGGATGAGCTGGAAGTCAGTCAGCCCACAGTCTCAAAGCACCTGAAAGTTCTTCGAACCGCCGGTTTAGTTGAGACTCAAGCAGCCGGTCAGAAGCGCTACTATTCACTGACCCCAGCACCACTTGCAAAAGTTTCGCTGTGGATAGAGAGCCTTTCTTCCGCTGATGAGCAGACCAACGCTTCCCCCGAATCTGTTGAACAGATCCCCGAATCCCCCTTGCCCGTCGCTCAGACTGCTTCTGTAGAAAAAACTGCAGAAGACACTGGTACGGACTTAGCTGAAGATTCAGAACCTACCGCTGAAGCCGAGGTGCCTGAGAATCGCGAAGAGCCACAGCAAGCCGAACCTTCAGAGCGATCTCAATTCGACATGGGTGCAGAAGGGGGACCGTACGTGTCTCATCAGCCCAGACACTCCAGCGCTGCTATTAGCTTCTCCCCGCTCAAACCTTTTGTGCCGCAACCTTTCACTCCTTTGAAGCCTTCAGAGAAGACTTCGCAGGAAGCTCTGCCAGGGAAAACCGTGTCAGAAGAGGTGCCCAAGTCTTCCCAATCTGCTGAGCCTGGTGTTCACCCAGAACCAGAAGCAGAGACGCCGCGAGAAACAAATCTGTCCCTTACCCCGCAGGAAGACACCGCTGGGATGGAGCAAAAAGACAGCGAACTCGAAGAAGTTGAAGCACCTGCAGCTTCTGCCCTCGATGCGGATGAGCACGGCTCAGACGGCTTAGAGGAAGAGCCACACGTTGCTGAATCTTCACCAGAATCGTCGCCGCATATTCAGGAGCTACCCGGTTTGCCGACTGCCGCTGAGCAGGATAGCTCCCGCCGCGAGGAAGAACATCGAGGATTGTTCGCTACGCTCTCTCGCTGGGGACGACGTCGTTCTCGCTAATACCCACCCTCTTTTCTGGAAAGACTATAGAAGCCGTTCATGTCTGTAAACCGAAAAATTCTTACCTGGCTTGAAACTGAATTGTTTGAGGGTCGCCTTGAACTAGGGCAAAATTTGCCCGATGATCGCAAACTAGCCAACATTATCCATGCCAGCCATTCCAGTACTCGTGAAGCGCTAAAACAGCTGGAAATTATGGGTATTTTGCGACTCTACGAGGGTAAGCGCAAGACCATCATCGCTCGTCTGGTGAGTGAGCCCTTTGTCTCGGCCGCACCGGCTTTGCGCCTACATATGTCGAGCTCTCGTCATCCTATGCGCGATATTGTGCAAACTCGTATCCTGCTGGAATCGTGGGCTGTGCGCCATGCTATTCCTAGTAGCCCCGTGTTGGAGGAGCTTGAAAGCATTCTCACAAGCATGCAACGAGAGGGCATTTTGCCCCAAGAATTTCACCAGTACGAAGTTGACTTTCATATCGCTCTCACCAAGCTTTCAGGCAATCAGCTTCTGGCTGGTCTGATGACCTCAATGCGCGAACCCATCTACGAATATTTGCTGTCGATTATGGGCAAAGTTCCGCTGTGGAGCGCTACTGCTATTCGCCTGCGAGCTGAACACCAGGCTATTTTGGCTGCGTTGCAGGCTGGCGATGTAGAAATGGCTAGCCAGCTGGTTATTTCGACTATAGAGCGCCAGTATTCTGAAGCGGGCATAGACTTGGACGAGGCAACCGAGGTGGTCAACGATCTTCCCGGCACCCGCGCGTCCATAGCCCCTGTGGAGGTAGAGCAGGACGACCTGATTCCTCAGGATTGGGAAGTTCCCGTGGCATCCTCGCTTATTGAGGCATTAGAGAATATTGGGGCTCCCGCTCATGCAAATGGTCGCCAGGCCTACGAGCACCGATCTTCTTTAGTCGATTCAGCCCCCAGAAGTGCTGAAAATGAGGAATCAGAAGATAGCGAGACCGCTCAAGATGCCGAATCAGCCAAGACCTCAGAATCCGCTGAAATGATTACTCATCAGCGATCCACCACGTCGGCAAATTTCATTGCAGTTGCAGACCAGAAGTCTTCGGCAGGTTCCTCTCGCCGGCGTCGCGGCGTGGTGAGTTCTGCGGTTCATGCGACCGTCATTAAACCTATTAATCGTTCTCAGCCTGCCGTTTCAACTCCCTCCGAGCCTGAATCCGCAGAGGCACGCGAATTAGCGGAGCAAGAGCGTTTACAACGAATAGCGCAACTAAGTGAAGAAGGGAATGTAGCAGCTTCTTCGCCAGAAGAGCCTCAGATTGAGTCAGTTGCGGCTCAGGAGGTGGAGCCCGAGGAACCGGCTCTTGAAGCTGAGACCCCTACTCCTAAAAAACCGCGCCGTCTCCGGGGCTGGTTAGGGCTGGGCAAGAATTCCAACGCCAGCACTTCTGCGCAGGAGAAAGAAAACTCGCAAGAAGAAAATACCTCTGAAGAGCTCAACACTCCCGTCGAGGAAGAACCTCCTGCAGGTTCTTCTACAGACGTTTCCCCTGAATATTCAGCAGAGGAAACTGTCTCAGAGGATTTTTCCGCAGAACGAGAAGATTTCCCGGAGCCAGTGCAACCTCAAGCTCCTGAGGGGTACGTCTTTGCTAATGAAGATCACCTCGCACCAGAAATTATCGACGAAACCCCCAGAGATCCGAAGACCAAGAAAGTCAAAGAGCAGGCAAGTCTCTCGGATTCTTTTACGATTAATAAAAAGAGCCAGAATAAAAAGAAGCGGAAACGCTAGCGATGGGATGACCTGCCGGTTTCGCCCAGAACGAGAAAATCCTCTCATTTCGTAGCAGAATGCGGAAAATTCACAGATTGCTTGTACGCTATACAGAGAGCGTTTTTCAACCGTTTAGGCACTGTTGTGCCTATTTTGGTTTTTATGAAGCGTTTATACCGGTATAAACCGCAACCCGGCTTAGCTAACGCTTTACTCGCCCTAGCGGGCAAAGTGGCTGGGTGTTAATTGTTAAGTGAGGTGAATCCAATGGGTTCAGTTATCAAGAAGCGCCGCAAGCGTATGTCCAAGAAGAAGCACCGTAAGCTTCTCCGTAAGACCCGCCACCAGCGTCGCAACAAGAAGTAAATTCTTGTCAGCTTTTCGAGCCCCGCATTCTTTCGTGGAATGCGGGGCTCGAATACTTAACCCTCTAAACTGGAGGGTATGAATTCTCAGCAAATACCTCAGGTATCGCTTTTAACCAGACCGGGTTGCCACCTTTGTGACGATGCACGGGAAGTAGTTGACAGGGTCACCTCCGAGCTAGGGCTGGGCTTTGAGGAGATCAACGTGGATGAGTATCCTGAGCTCAAAGCCGCTCATGATACGGAAATACCTGTGGTGCGCGTCAACGGCGTGCCCAAAGATTTTTGGCAGATCAATGCCCGTCGGCTCACAAAAATTCTGCGTACTGAGCTGGAACGCGCAGCCTAAACACAAGTAAGTTTGATTCAGATAAACTTGCGTTCTTGGCTGGGCACGCTCGCCACAATTTGAGAGACTGGTCAGTATGAGTTCTTCACACGTCAAAGTACACGTTATGCGCCACGGCGAAGTAGAGAATCCTGAGCGGATTGTCTACGGTCGTTTGCCTGAATACCATCTCTCCGCACTGGGACAGAAGATGGTGCGAATGAGTGCTGAGGAATTCAAACGTATGTCGGATGAGGGCGCTAATATCGTATATTTGGCGATGTCACCGCTCACCCGTACTCGTGAGTCTGCCGCTCCAATTACTGAGCTGTTGGGACTAGAAGGACATCCGGACGAGCGTGTGATTGAGGCAGATAACCATTTTGAGGGTTTGCACGTGAATCGTGAGGAGATCTTGAAGAACCCCCGCCATTGGCCTTATCTTCTTAATCCGCTGCGCCCATCCTGGGGGGAGCCTTTTACTCATCAAGCTCACCGGATGGCAGAGGCAATAAAGGACGCCGGCGCTCAGGCGCTCGCTAGAGGTGGGAGCGGTGCCGAAGCTATCGTGGTGTCGCATCAGCTTCCTATTTGGATGGCACGAAGATCAGCAGAGGGCAAGTTCCTGCCCCATGACCCCCGTACTCGCCAGTGTAATTTGGCATCTATCACCACCTTCGAATTCGATGACTTGTGGTCACCTCAACGCCCTAAAATCAGTTATAAAGAACCGGCTGCGCCCCTGTACTCAGGTGTTATCCAGCTACCCGGGTCATAATTAAGTTTTGTCCTGTGCCCTTTATCTACTGTGAGAGTGTTTATGCCTGCGTTTTCAAGTCCAGATCGTGAGCTACGCGGATTTTCCCGCAAGCAAGCCTTATCGCTCGCCGGAGTTGCTACTGCTCTGCTTTTGACTGGTTGCTCTTCATCGAATGATTCGCTGGCTAGCCAGGCAGACGCTGGAGATTCTAAAGGCTATATTGCTGGGGACGGCTCGGTCACTGAATATTCTGAGGAAGAGCGTAGCCAGCCCGTTTCTTTCACGGGCACTCTCTATGATGGTTCGACCATTACCGCCGAAGAGTTGCGAGGTAAGCCTGCGTTACTGAATTTCTGGTACGCCGGCTGCGCCCCGTGTCGATCCGAGGCACCTCATCTCGTTGAACTTCATGAGAAATTTGGAAATAAGGTGCAGTTCTACGGCGTTAACGTCCGCGATGAGAGGGGCACCGCCGAAGCCTTTGAAAACAATTTCAAGATTAAATACAAGAGCTTTAAAGATGCCGATGGCAAGGTACTCTACAATCTTTCGAAGTTTGTGCCCGCTCAAGCAGTACCTACCACGCTCATTTTGGACGCCCAGGGTCGTGTGGCCGCTCGCATTCTAGGTGAAATTGATTCATCTATCCTGAAGACCCTTCTGGAAGATCAGGCGAAGAGTGTTTAATTTTGGTCAAGTAGTGACCGATGGGTCGCTGTGGCTATCGGTTCCCTTGGCGGCACTGGCGGGGCTTGTTTCTTTTGCCTCGCCCTGCGTCCTGCCTCTTGTGCCCGGTTATCTTGGTTATGTATCGGGTCTAAGCGGTAGCGATGCGCGGCATCCCACTCGCCGTACCATCCTTGGCATAGCTCTGTTCATCCTTGGATTTTCCACTATTTTCGTGCTCATGAGCGTGGTGCTGGCTCAGTTAGGGGCGGCTCCCTGGTTACGGGGGCAGTCTTGGGTTCAGGTAATACTTGGTCTTTTGGTTATTCTGATGGGCCTTGTATTTATGGGTAAGGTGTCCTGGTTCCAGCGTGACCTAAAGATTGAGCGCAAACCTCCGGCTGGTCTATGGGGAGCGCCGATTCTTGGCATGACGTTTGGTTTGGGTTGGGCGCCGTGTATCGGACCGACCTTTGCAGCGGTTCAAACCCTGGTGTACATCGACGGTTCCAATAGCGTGAAAGCAATTTTGCTGACTCTTGCTTACTGCATGGGGCTTGGCATTCCGTTCATGTTAGTGGCGCTAGGCATCACCCGGGGCGTTTCGACCTTTGGCTGGGCTAAACGCCACCACAGACTTCTGCAACAAGTGGGCGGGTTCGTGCTTATTGTCATCGGTATCATGATGGCAACCGGAGCCTGGACTGCCCTTATTTCGTGGGTTCAAGCAACCCTTCCGACCTACACCCTTCCAATCTAGTAAGAGAGCTTATCGATGGCGAAGAAAGAGACGACGGCGACTGCGCTTGGGCCCATGGGTATGTTGCGCTGGGCTTGGACTCAGCTCACCAAGATGAACACTGCGTTGTTCTTGCTGTTGATGCTGGCTGTAGCGGCTGTGCCCGGTTCTATTTTCCCTCAGCGTATTCAAGATCCCACCAAGGTGAGCGATTATATTGAGACGCATCCTACGTGGGGTCCTATCGCCGATAAAATTCAGCTCTTCGATGTCTTTAGTTCTGTATGGTTCGCCGCAATCTACATTCTGCTTTTCATCTCTTTAATTGGTTGTGTGATTCCTCGAGCGAATCAGCATTATAAAGCTCTTCGGAAGAAGCCTGCAAAGACTCCCAAGAATTTCGATCGCTTGCCGGTTCACCGCACTCTCACCATTCCTTCATCAGCTGGAGTGGAGGATCTCTCATCTGAACAGGCGATTACCGATGCTACAGCGGTTCTGAAAAAGCGTCATTACCGGGTGGATGTGCAAAGCATAGATGGCGTTTACTCGGTTAGCGCTGAGCGCGGCTATATCCGTGAAATTGGAAATATCATTTTTCACGTGGCGATGATTGGCGTGCTCATCGGAGTCGCTGTAGGTTCATTGTTTGGGTACCGAGGACAAAAGATTTTGGTGGAGGGGGACACCTTTGTCAACTCACTGATTAGCTTTGACTCGTTTACACCAGGTACTAACTACAATCCTGACTGGCTAGATCCTTACACTGTCACTTTGAATAAGTTCGACGTGGAATACGATCGCCAGCAAGGCTCTCACACCTATGGCGATGATTTGGACTACACCGCCGATCTCTCCTTCCAGGAGACAGACGGAACGACCGACCAGGCAACGCTGAAGGTCAACGATCCGGTGAATGTCAACGGCACGAATCTTTATCTTTCCGGTAATGGTTACGCTCCCATCATTAAGGTGGAAAACTCAGACGGTTCAGTTGCCTATGAAGGTCCCGTGGTTGGTCTGACCTCTGATGGAAAATATACTTCTTCAATTGTGCTCAAAGTCCCCGATGCAAAGAACGGGCAACTTGGGTTTGTTGGAATGTTCTTGCCCACTGGTGAGCGGGATGCGACAACTAACATCCCTCGTTCTATCGATTCCGAAGCCTTGAACCCCATGCTGGTTCTGCAGTCTTACACTGGCGATTTGGGGCTCGACAGCGGCCGACCGCAAAATGTCTATGTGCTCGATACCAATACGCTCAAACCGCTCAACACGATGGCTACAGGTAACGGTATTGTGCTGGACGCCGCAAACAACACCGTAGATTTGCCCGAGGGGCACGGCAAAGTTACTTTTGAAGGTTACAAGCGGTACGTTGGATTAGACGTGCACTACGACCCTGGTAAGAAAATCGTATTGTGGTCCTTTATCGTGGCATTCTGCGGTCTGATTATTTCCCTCTTCGTTCCCCGACGTCGTGTCTGGGTTCGCGCACAATCCGCAGGTTCAGATCTCCTAGTCGAATATGGTTTGCTCGCACGCGGCGAAGACCCACGTCTGGCAGACGAAGCAGATAAACTAACCGATATCTTTGCGGCCCGCTGGGGTCTAGAATTTAGTGAAGCTGACGACGCTTAGCTAGAAAAGCTGTTCGGAGGAACAAACATTGCTTAATCAAACCCTCGCCCAATGGAGCGAGCTGTTCATGTTTTTGGCGGCGGTGACCTACATGGTTGCCTTCATCGCCTTCGCGTGGGACGTTGCGGCGCATTCGCGCACTACCCAACGCCTGGAATCGCAAAACGTTGAGAAGAAGACTCCTGCCCGTAAAGCTCAGCTAGTCGGTGCTGGAGTGGGTTCAACTGCAAAATCCGGCACTCGAAGTGCCAACAAAAATGAGGGCAGGCTCGTCAGCAACGAGCAGGGTACTGGTGCTCGCGGTCTGGGGTTCAATAAGTCTGCGGCAGAAATGCTAGAGGGCGAAGTTGCCGACTCGTCCATGATGTGGGGTAGCGGTACCCAGAAGCGTACTGCTGCGCGCATTGCGGTTGCTGTGATGATTCTGGGCGCTGTGATTCACCTGGCGGGTGTTCTGTCTCGTGCCTTCGCAGCAGGTCGTGTTCCCTGGGGAAACATGTATGAGTTCTGCACTACCGGTGCTCTTGTGGTGTCGGTGGTTTTCCTCATCTCGTTGATTTTCCGTGATCTTAGGTTCGTCGGTGTCTTGGTTTCAGGTTTGGCACTGACCATGATGACGGCGGCGACCATCGGCTTCCCCACCCCTGTGGGTCATCTCAAGCCCGCTCTGCAGTCTTACTGGTTGGTTATTCACGTTTCGATTGCGGTTTTAGCATCAGGCATTTTTACTATTACTTTTGCCATGGCAGTTTTGCAGCTCATCCAGACCCGCCGAGAACGTGACATCATCTCAGGCAAGGGGTCCAAGCTGAACTTCATGCGCTTGGTTCCTTCCTCTCAGGCACTGGAAAACTTTGCCTTCCGCCTGAACGCTGTGGGCTTTGTGATGTGGACCTTCACTCTCGCCGCCGGCGCTATTTGGGCAGAGAAAGCGTGGGGACGCTACTGGGGCTGGGATACTAAGGAAGTCTGGACGTTCGTCATTTGGGTTGTTTATGCCGCCTACCTGCACGCTCGTGCAACGCGCGGTTGGGCCGGCCCTCGATCGGCGTGGCTTTCTATCGCAGGCTACCTGTGCATCGTTTTCAACTTTACGATTGTGAACGTTTTCTTCTCGGGGTTGCACAGCTACTCGGGTCTCTAAAATTTCGTAGCTAAATATGGCAAAAGCGCGAGTTTTCAAAATAATATTTTTGAAAACTCGCGCTTTTTTACCTATAAAAGGAATTTAGAGGGAGGGAGGGTTCTCACCCTCTTCGTTCCTGTTGTGCCGTTGCTGGCGCATCTTGCGTAATTCTTCATCGAGCTGGGCGTTCAGTTCCGCTTCCCGTTCTTCTTCTCGACGGCGGGATTCGGCCTCCCGCTTGGCCCGCGCATCCAAGAATTTGAGGTATTCGGCGTCATCGTCTGGAGCTTGGCGGGGCTGAGGTGTCACCGGCCCGAAGCTCGTTGAAGGTTTGCGCTGTTTACCCAAGAAAAGCCAGAGCAGGGCTCCTATGACTGGGAAAATGATGATGAGCAGTATCCAAGCAGGTTTGAGAACTCCGCGAACTTGGGAGCGGTCGGTGCGCCCACAATCAATGAGCGCATAAATAATGAGCGCCACTAAGAGTGCTCCGCCACCGATAATCATCATTGCTCGAATCATGTCTAAATTCTTTCATGCCAGCACCCATTTGTGCCCTAATTTCTCGCTCAGCAATGGCTTGCACCGGGAGCGGAGTCAGCGTGGTTTTCGCAGAAAGCTACTGGGAAGCACGTTATTTCTCGACCCAAAGTTCGCTAGACTGGTCTGGTGAACTTTCTCAAGTATTCTTTGCTTCGTTTCGGTCTGATGATCGTTGTCTTTCTTCTGTGCATGTGGCTCAACGTGGGCTTGATTCTTTCGGGAGTCTTTGCCATACTCATTGCCTTCGCCGTCTCCTATTTGGCGTTTCCCAAGTTGCACGTCGCCGCTGGTCAAGATATGCAGAGATGGTTTTCTAAGCGTCGCAAGGACACCCCTCAGAAAAAAGCGGTCGCAGAAGATACTGAGATTGAAGATGAATACGCTGAACAGAAACGCCGCGAAGAAGGAATCGACTTCTAAGATTCTGTTCAGATATAGCAAAAGAGCATTCCAGATGGAATGCTCTTTAGTGTTTAAGCAGGGAAATGCAGTGCGAACTCCTCGCCCCAGACATCCAAGTGTTAGTAGCCGAGGAAAGGCACTGACTCGGGAGTAAAGATGTCAAAGGTGCCTAGATATGCAGCTACAGCAACCAACAGAGAATATGCCATAGCAACCAGCCCCGCCTGTTTGAGAACGGGGATCAGTGCTTTACCGTTGCTGCCAGAAAGCACCACAAAGCACGAATGCAGGATGGGACCCAGCAAGATGAATACCAGCAGATACCAGGGATTTGCTGGCACAAGGAGGGCGGTGAGGAGAAGCCCCAGAAGCATCTCGATGGCGTAGACGCGACGGGACCACGTATCACCCAACCGTACTGCCATCGTCAATTTACCGACTTCTCGGTCGGTGGGAATATCACGCACGTTATTTGCCATGAGCAGGGCGCAGGAGAAAAGGCCCAGAGCGAGGGCAAAGACCCAGCCTTCGAGTGTGAGGTGAGCAGTCTGAGTGAAGAGAGTCCCCAGGGTAGCTACCAGACCAAAATAGATGAAGACGAAGATGTCACCCAACCCCATGTATCCGTAGGGGTGCTTGCCGCCGGTATAACCCCAAGCCGCGAAAACAGAAGAAGCGCCGATGGCTAGGAACCACCATTGCTGGGCAAGAACGACCAGCCCTAGACCGGCAAGCATTGCCAAACCAAAGCAGAGAAAAGCAGCTGCTTTAACATGAGATGGTTTTGCCACGCCAGAGCCCACGAGGCGGAGCGGGCCTACTCGAACTTCGTCGGTACCCTTTACCCCATCGGAATAATCGTTGGCGTAATTAACGCCCACCTGCAGAAAAAAAGCCACCAAAAAAGCTAGAAATCCGCGGAAAGGTTTGAACTCGCCCCAGGAATACGCCGCTGCGGAGCCTGCGATAATGGGAGCAATCGCAAGGGGGAGCGTGCGTAGGCGCGCTCCTTCAATCCATTGAGCGGGTGTAGCCACAGAACTCTTCTTTCTACGAACCAAAAAACTTGAGCAAGCAAACTTTATTCTCTCACACGGGCCGCAGGCTTCCTCGACTGCCCCGGTGTGAGGAGTAGAGCACTACTTCCCTGCGGCAACGGCAAGCAGTGCGGCAAGCTTTTTACGGTCGGGCTTGCCGGTAGAGAGCTGAGGGAAAGTATCTAGCGCTTCAAGGTGCTTAGGGCGCTGGGCAGGATCTAGCTGTTCAATGAGAGCGGATATTTCGCCGTCAAACGAACTTGTTTTCTCGCGCACGTTGACTGCTGCAACCACAGCGGATCCCCATTTAGCATCGGGGATGCCGCACACGAATGCTTCGCGAACCAGGGGATGTTTTTCGAGCTGTTGCACTATGGGGGCGGGAGAGACCTTTACCCCACCGGTGATGATGATATCGTCTGATCTACCTTCTACTCGCAGCTGACCGCGAGAGAAGGCGCCGACGTCGTCGGTGCGGTACCAGGGCAGCCCGGCTGAATCGAAGAAGAAATGTTTTTGAGTTCTGTGCGGGTCGTTCAGGTAGCCGCTACCCACCATATCTCCACCGAGCCAGATGCGTCCCGCTGTACCCTCGTTTGTTTCTTCTATCCGAATAGAGACGCCGGGGAGGGGCTTGCCGTTGTAAACGCAACCTCCTGAGGTCTCCGCCGAACCGTAAGTGGTGTACACCTTCAGGTTCTTTTCTTCAGCTTGTTGCAGTAACGCTGCGGACGCGGATGCTCCACCGAGAAGGATCCCGTCGAAAGACTGAAGAGCTTCTAAGACAGCAGGTTGGGTTTCGGCGGCTTCCAGCAGTGTATGAAGCTGAGTAGGCACCAAGGAAAGCATCCGTGCGCCACCACTCATCTTTTCAGCCGCTGAGAGAAAAGACTGCGGGGTGAAATGTTCCCCGCGTGTGATGGAAGAAGCGACGACCGGCGTCGTACCTCCTAGGACTGAGCGAGCAAGCACTTGGGCACCTGCCACATAATGCACCGGGAGCGCCAACATCCATTGAGCATGCTGCGTTCCACAAAATTGTTCGGTAGCTCTGCCTGAGGCGGTGAGGGCACGGGAGGAAAGTACCGTCTTCTTGGGCACCCCTGTTGAGCCGGAGGTAGCGACGACGAGCGCAGCGTCCTCGCTGGGGTGAGCAAGCAACTTCTCAAAGGTGCGGAGCATTCCTGAGATGTCAGAAGGAATATTTTGCCCCACCGTTATCGCGTGCCGGTGGAGGCCAGCTGGGGCAGAAAAGGGCTGAAGATTCTGCGGGTCAAAAATGGGGTGCTCTAAAGTCATGATGCTTCAACTTTATCCTGAAGATAACGAGAAAAAAGAAGTTCTAGTTCCTGGTAGATGACTCTTCGTACGATACTTCGGGCATGCTGCACAGCGAGAGGCAAACTGGCTGGGTCTGGCATGAATCGCATTTGTGAGCGTCAGCGAACCATGCGAGAAGGAATGTTTGCCGACGCTGTGCAGAATGGCAGAGACGGGGCGGCCGTCAGTAATTCTTTTTAAATAAGGTCTTCTGCGACAAAAAGGGCAACCGAATAATCTCGGTTGCCCTTCTTTGTATCAGAGAGGTTTTAGAAGTAGTAGGGGTACTGTTCCCACTGCGGATTACGCTTCTGTAAGAAAGCATCGCGACCTTCTACCGCTTCATCGGTCATGTAAGCCATACGCGTGGCTTCGCCAGCGAAGACCTGCTGACCTACCATGCCGTCGTCTGGCAGGTTGAAGGCGAATTTCAGCATGCGGATGGCCTGCGGTGACTGGCGTGCGATGTGAGCTGCGTATTCCAGCCCTTTCTTTTCAAGGTCCGCATGGGCAACGACCTCGTTGACCGCTCCCATCTCATACATGCGCTGAGCATCGTATTCTTTGGCTAAGAAGAATATTTCTCGGGCAAACTTCTGTCCCACCTGGCGTGCAAGTAAAGCTGAACCGTAACCGGCGTCGAAAGAACCTACGGTGGCGTCAGTCTGTTTGAACTTACCAAATTCGGCAGAAGCAATAGTGAGGTCAGCAACCACGTGGAGCGAATGCCCGCCTCCTGCTGCCCACCCTGAAACGAGTGCGATTACCACCTTAGGCATGGTGCGAATGAGTCGCTGAACTTCTAGGATGTGGAGACGACCAGAGCGTGCTGGGTCAATCGTCTCCGCGGTCTCACCTTCAGCGTAGTGGTAGCCATCGCGACCGCGAATTCGCTGATCGCCGCCGGAGCAAAATGCCCAACCACCGTCTTTCGCGGACGGCCCGTTGCCGGTGAGGAGAACCGTGCCCACACTGGAGGTCATGCGGGCATGATCAAGTGCGCGGTACAGCTCATCTACGGTGCCGGGACGGAAGGCATTTCGTACTTCGGGGCGGTCAAAGGCGATACGAACGGCTGGTAAATCGCGCAGGATTTCGCCCGATTCGTTGCGCTCCACCTGGCGGTGGTAGGTGATGTCTTGAAAGTCTTCAAAACCTTCCACCACGCGCCACTGGTTGGGATCGAAAATGTCAGAAACTTTCTCGGGAAGCTCAATAGTCATAGCAACAATTCTACCTACCGAGTTTTTGCCGCGTGGACGGCGGCGTCGAACTCCGCTTCAATCTCGGCATTGGGCTTATACGTCACCAAAGAAACCACGATGGAAAGAATGAAGTTCACGATAAAACCGGGAACGATTTCATACATGGTGGAGTGAAGGGATTCGATATTGCCCCAGATGAACACGGTGAGAGTTCCAGCTACCAGACCAACGATCGCGCCCCAGTTGGTGAGCTTCTTCCAGTAGAGGGAGAGCAAAACGATGGGACCAAAAGCGGCACCAAAACCTGCCCAAGCGAAAGAAACGAGTTCGAGGATGGAGCTTTCGGGGTTGCTTGCCAGAAGTGCAGCAATGAATGCAATCACAAGAACACCAATTCGCCCCAGCCATAGACCTTGGGTGTCGCTGAGTTTTTTCGAGCTAAAAGCACCATAGATGTCTTCTGCCAATGCTGAGGAGCAGACGACCAGCTGGGAGGAGAGGGTGGACATGATTGCTGCTAGCACTGCTGCCAGAATGAGACCCGAGATGAAGGGGTGCAAGAGCAACTGAGAGAGATCAAGGAAGACCGATTCGGCGTTCTTAGTATCGGTCAGCGTTGCGTCGGGGTGACGGGCGAAGAAAGCAATGCCAATGAGACCTGCAGAGCAAGCACCGACAACCGTCAGTACCATCCAGCTGATGCCAATGCGACGGGCGGTGTTGGCGTCGGATACGGAGCGGAGCGCCATAAAGCGGGTAATGATGTGAGGCTGACCGAAATATCCCAAGCCCCATGCGGCGGTGGAAATAATGCCTAGGAAGGTGGTTCCTGTAAACAGGGAGAGAGCGTTGGGGTTGACTTCGCGGATAGTATCTACGGCACCAGTGGGGCCGCCTACATAGAACAGCGCCATGATGGGCAGAATGATAAGAGTCGCCAACATGAGAAGTCCCTGCACCATATCGGTGTAAGAAGCTCCGAGGAATCCGCCGAAAACGGTGTAGAGCAAGGTGACGCCCGCGATGAGCAACATACCCCAGATGTAAGGAAGACCGAACGTTGACTGGAAAAAGACGCCGCCGGCTACCATGCCCGAGGAGGCGTAGAAGGTGAAGAAAACCAGGGTAATCAGTGACGTGAGGATACGCAGAATCTTGGTGTTATCCCGTAGGCGGTTGTGAAAGAAGACGGGAACGGTAGACGAGTTGTGGGAGATTTCCGTGTAGCTACGCAAACGGGGTGCCACAATTTTCCAGTTGGTCCATGCGCCGATGGTCAGGCCAATTGCCATCCATCCTTCGGCTAAACCGGTGATGTAGAGCGCACCGGGCAAACCCATGAGTAGCCAGCCGGACATATCTGCGGCACCGGCTGAAAGCGCTGCGGTAGTGGGGGAGAGCGAACGCCCGCCCAGAATGTAGTCGTCGAGATTATTATTCTTGGTCTTAGCCCAGAGGCCAATGGCAATCATTGCCAGGAAGTAGATAGCGAGAGCGGCTATCTGAAAAGCTTGGTCGCTCAAAAGAACCCCTTATAGCGATATAGCGGAAGGAAGTGTGATGTTCGTAATAATAGCTGTTGAGCTAAGTTACAATCAAAATTCTGATGAACGGCTCGAAAACTATTTGCATAAGAATAACTTATGCAAACAGTTAACTACTTCTTGATGTCAGGGGGAGAGATTTGAGGAAACTGCCCCGTTTTAGTGGAGACGATGGCGTCTAGCATCGCAGTGTTCGTATTGAGTTTGATTGCAGACCGGTTGGTTTGCCAGACCAGGACGGCGCCTGAGACAGCAATGAGCAAAATACCCAGGTAAGACCAGAGCGGCAAGACTTCTCCGAGAAGAATCAGCCCAATCAGCGCACCGTTGACCGGATCTAGGCTAAAGAGCACTCCAATGACTGCCGCTGACGTGAGGCGACCGGCAAGCGCATCGGCTGAGTAAGCAAAGGCAATGCCTAAAAGTCCCCCGGCAAATACTCGCATCCAGGCGTCGGTGTCTAAATGCGGAATGGCAGGTATGGAAAAAGGGGCAAAAATAAGGGACGCGCAGCAGATGGAGAGCGTGAGACCTTTGAGCCCTGCAACGGCGGGGGAACCATTGCCTATGCGTGCAGAGAGAAGGGTGTAGCCTGCCATGGACACTGCGCTGAGCGCTGCATAGAGATAGCCCACGACATGTGATAGCTCAAAAGTGGGTCCGGCAATAAGAATGACTCCTACCAGGGCGCCGATGGAGAGCAAGCCATCGCGTAATCGTCGAACACCCAAGAGGGATACTCCGAAGGCACCCAGATATTCAATGGTGACGACAATTCCCAGCGGCAGATATTTAATAGCCTGAAAGTAGCCGGTGGTCATCAGACAGACAACTACCGAGTAAATCAGTACCTGGGGCCAGTCCGTTTTTTTGAGCGCTAGAGGGTTGGGGTGTACCAGCAATGCAAGGATGAGGGCTGCAGCTCCCATGCGTAATCCAGCAACGGACAGGGGAGAAAAATCGGTGTAAAGGTGGGACAGCAATGCGGTGGAGCTTTGAATGGCTAATGATCCCAGAACTACTAGGATAAATGCCGCAGTACCTCGATGATGAGCCGGGATGGTCTGTGCGAAACTCGCAATGCTGAACTTAGTCACCTATAGTTACTCCTTTCAAAATTTCATCCTGAACAGTCCAGGGGGTATTGCTGGGCTGTGAATCTTGATAGACATCGAGCATTTCTGCCGCCGATGAGGAAAAACGCGCTGTGCCGTCGCTTTCGATGGTTTTTAGGGGAAATGAAGCAGCAATCAGTGCGAGAACTTCAGCATCTTTTACTCCCCGGTCTCGTATCTCAGCAAGGGTGACCGCTCCATCACGTTTAGCGAGCCGGTCCCCTTTTCCATTCAGAGCCAAAGGCACATGACGGTACCTGGGGGCAGGAAAACCTAAGAGATTAGCCAAGTATGCTTGGCGCGGCGTAGAAGACAAAAGGTCGTCTCCGCGAACTATCTGGGTAACACCTTGATATCGGTCATCAAGTACTGAAGCCAGATTGTACGCTGCCGTCCCATCATTTCTCAGCAATACAAAATCATCGACGTCCGAAGTAAATTCACCGGCGATATCATCCACCACAGTAAATTCGCGCATCTGCGCTCTCAAACGTATCGCACCGGGGCGGTCTTGACGACGCCGCGAACGCTCGTCCTCACTGAGATTACGGCAGGTGCCAGGATACGCCCCGGGCGCCGCATGAGGAGCACTGGTTGCCGACTGAATTTCTTTGCGCGTGCAAAAACACTCGTAGGTAAGCCCTTGAGCGGTTAGCTCCTCAACCACCTGTTGATAATCAGCAATGCGAGTGCTTTGGTACAGCACCTCGCCGTCCCAATCAATTCCCAACGCCTGCAAATCTGCTAGCTGACGCTCGGCGGCTCCCTTTTTCACCCGATCTAAATCTTCCACCCGCATGACGAACTTTCCCTCTGAACTGCGAGCCTCTAGCCACGCCCACAACGCCGTGCGCAAATTACCCAGGTGTAAATCCCCCGAAGGCGAGGGAGCATAGCGACCAACGACCGGCGCATCGGAGGGAAACTGGTGGGCAACACTGGAAGAAATAATCACTCTTTCCATGGTAGGGGATGGCGGCAAAAACGTCAGATGAACGGCGAAAATACGGTGTGAAACGTAACGCAACACTCTCTCAATACTTGAAATATAGGGTGGAATGGCTGAACTTCCAGTACCTTTATATATATGGCACGAACAATCGAAATTTCAGACGGCGTCTATCTGATTAGTACGGATAACTATCGTTTGAATACTGGGCTTATTGTGGGCGCAGACAAAGCTATGGTCGTAGACACCGGCGCCGGTCCTAGACAGGGCGCTGAAGTTCTACGCGCCGTTCGTCGAATTACCGAGCTTCCTCTGACTGTAGTTACTACTCACGCTCACTTTGACCGCTTTATGGGTCATGCTGTCTTTGAAGCAGACGGCACCACCGAATTCTGGGCACACCCTCGTGCCGCTCGAGCTATTGAGCTTTATGGCGATCAGCAACGTTCGTATGTGGAAGTTCTTGAACCTGAGATGGCTCATGCTCAAGGTCCTAACACCCACCTCGTCATTCCGCACCGTTTTCTTCCGGGAGACGGCACCCGCGCGTCGTTTACTCGCGTTGAGCTGGGGGAGCGGGCAGTGACCTTGTTCTACCTCGGTCTTGCTCACACAGACTCTGATGTATTGGTGGGAGTCGACGATGTTCTATTCTGCGGTGATTTAGTGGAACAGGGTTCCGATCCCGCATTTGATGATTCTTACCCCGAATCATGGGTCTCTACTTTGCACGATTTGGCAGGTCTTGATCGCTATCGTGTTTTTGTACCGGGTCATGGTGTGCCGGTAGAGCGTAGTTTCATTACCCGCATGGCAGATACGATGCAAGAAGCCATTGATATTATTAAAGCCTCCACTCGTACAGGAAACGTCAAACCAGCAACTGCTGCCATGTACAAACTGCCCTACACCGGTGGCTCTACCCGTATTCTTCTAGACCGCTTGGAATGGCTGGAAAAACAGGAGAAAGAAGGGCAAGGGCTCTCCACTGCACAATTCGATGAGGCACCTACGGGCCTTACCGGGCCAATTACTATTGGGCGCGCGCTCTAAAATATAAAACAGGTATATACAGGAAGCGGTAGATAGCGTTGAGTTATCTACCGCTTCCTGTTTTTAATAATCTGAAACTTTGATGTTCTTCTAGTAGGTCCAAATTTTGGTGTAGGCGGAACGCTGTTTGTTGCGCGCTCGCAGGAGACCGATTTGGAGCGAGGTTGTGAAGGCGAGAACTGCGAGAATCATGCAGATAGCTGCCATCAGCGCGCCTCCGGGGATGGGGTCATAGAAGGTGACTAAGTAAAGGGCTAAGGAGCAGAATCCCAGGAAGAAGCCGCTAATGCTCAGAAGCGGAATCAAGATGAGTCCTGTGCGCTGCGTATTGCTGAGATCGAGTTCTTCAGATCGTAGAAAGCGTAGGATTGTCAGCCCAATAACTGTCCAGATGGAAGTCAGAATGATGGCTGTTATGACGTCGGCTGGGCGGTGCCATCCGTTGATGATGGTGGAAAAACCCGCGGCGAAAGAGATGACTGCTCCGAGGAGCGCGACGGCGGGGCGCAACTTCTTGGGTGAGGCGATAAAGAGAGCTGCTGCGGCTGCTGCAGCAAAAGTAGTGTGCCCTGAAGGTGCCGAGTTGAGCGCTGCTTCTTGGATTCCAAAATTTGGTTTAGAAATAACAAGGTTTTTGAGGACCTGTGCCGAAATGTTCGCGCAGAGGGCAACGCCTAGACCAACGAGTGCAGGTACAAAGCGGTGTTTCCACAGGAGAACAAAGATAATTCCTACCACTGCCAGCACCCCGGCGATCGCTGGAATCAAATCAAGTAATTGCAGGGTCTGGTTTTGTAAGCCTAGGAACTGGTATGAGAATTCGTTGAAAGAAATCTCATCGAGCTGCTGACCGACGGGTATTTGGATGTAGAAACCGACTGCCACCAGCAACATGAAACTGAGCAAGAAGATAGCGAAAATATGTTGCATGAGAGCCCAGAAAGTGGGGCGGGTTCTGCGAATGTTCTTAGGGGAGAGCTGACCTAGGGGGGAGGGGCGTTCCCCGTTTTCAGGTTCCACTACTGAAACCGGAGCATGGGTACTGTTCTCGATAGTTGTACTCTTCCAGGCGTTTGCCGGTGATGTGGAGAGCTGATTGTTCGGCTGTTCGCCGGTTCGATGAATCATGGAACGTCTGAACTGCCTTTCTATCTCGAGCGCAACATTGAAACACGAATTCCTCTGCACAGATATTTTGGCAGAAAGTCTTGTGCGTTTGCTGAGAGAAATCAGTGTAACCACAGATTTTCTGAGTTTTTGAGGGAGATGAGTACATTGGAAGCTATGAAGACTTCAATTCCTCCCTTCTTCGATGGTCAACAGCTTCCTTCCCTTCAAGAGGTCCTGGAGAACGTGAGAATTTGCTCGATACCTATGAACGTCAAGTTCCGTGGCGTTCAGGTGAGAGAAACGGTTCTTTTTCACGGGCCTGCCGGGTGGGGAGAATTTGCTCCCTTCCTCGAATACTCTGTTGAAGAATCTGCGGCGTGGCTCGCCAGCGCTGTGGAGAGTGCCTGGCTGGGTTTTCCAGAGGCCGTCCGAACGGAAATTCCTCTCAATTCAACCGTCCCAGCAGTCGAGGCCGCACAGGTTCCTGACATTTTGGGGCGCTATAAGGGCGAGATTCGTGAGGTGAAAGTTAAAGTCGCGGAAACGGGGCAGAGTCTGCAGGACGACGTCGCGAGGCTGCGCGCAGTGGCTCAACACCTGCCAGCCGCCCGTCTGAAGGTGGACGCCAACGGAGGGTGGAGCGAAGATCAGGCAGTAACTGCTTTGAGCGCTATGGAGGAATTTGACCTCCTCTACGCGGAGCAGCCGGTCGAATCTGTTCAGGGGTTGGCTCGGGTGCGAGAACGGTTACATGAGAAGAAAATATTTGTACCCATCGCCGCCGATGAATCTGTCCGCAAGGCTGAGGACCCCTTGGAGGTGGCCCGTTTGGGGGCAGCTGACGTCATTATTATCAAAGCGGCTCCTTTAGGTGGGGTTCGCCGGGCGCTTGCGGTAGTAGAGCGATCAGGCTTACCTGCGGTTGTTTCCTCGGCTTTAGAGAGCTCGGTGGGGATTCGGACGGGCGCGGCATTGGCGGCGTCTTTACCAGAACTGCCCTTTGGGTGCGGCCTGGGCACGGTGACGTTGATGACTCAGGACACAGTGGAGCACTCGTTGGTTGCGGAGAACGGTGTATTGAAAGTGCGCCCGGTGGTTCCCGATGAAAAACTTCTGCAAATTTTGGCGGTTTCCGCTGAAAAGAATGAATGGTGGCGGCAGAGAATTACTGACTGTTACCGCTATTTAGTGGATAGCCAGAATTGAGGCGAGATTTACCACCTATTCATCCGTGTTCTACTTCCTGGTTAACCGGCGCGTGCAGAGTAAGTGTTGTCAAGGTCTTGGGCCTATACGGTGAACCACGAAGGAAATAAAAGTGCAATTTTCAAAATATTTTTTCAAGAAAACCGCGAACTCCTGGCAGCGCGTAATCCGTCAGATGTTTCTTACTCCGTCGCTTAGTCCTCAAGAGCGTTGGGATTGCTATTATGAGTACCGCTGAGGTCCGGACGGGCAGTGAGAAACCTATCATGCCCAATTAGACCCAGCTTATTTGTATATATAAATAATTTGATTACATTTTGGGGATTGGATTAGGGGTCGAATCGCAAAATTGGTCTGCAATTTGTTGGGTTTGTCCCCTAAAATTTCTTTGCAAGGTAAAAATGAAAATAGCCTTGTCCCCTACTTGTGGGACGAGTTTTCTTAAGATAAGTTACTCTTGAATCACAGCAAAAGAGCTTTACTTGTAAAGTTTATATAAATCCGTTTTTATCCCCTTGCCGCTCCCCGGCGGCATCCCCCACATGAACAGAGGTTATGATGTTCTTCCTACAATCAGCAGCTAAGGCAAGCAAAGTTCAGACTGTTTCTGACAAGGTCGTCAAAAACTTCAAGCAGATTTTCTTGACCCCCGATCTCACCGCTGAAGAGCGTTGGGACATGTACTACGACTACTCTGCTGTTACCGGTAAATAGTCCCCTCATCACTTCTTCAAAGTAGTCACTCCACCACTTGAGAAGCGGATTTGTTGGAGCCCCCGAGCGTTCGTAAAATGAACTGGCCCCCGAAAGTTGGACTGGTTTTATTCTAGGCGGTTAGAGGCTTTAGGGTCTGGTTCCGGTATTGCATCGGAGTCAGGCCCTTGAGTCGTTTTTGGATGCGTTCATGGTTGTACCAACGGATGTAGTCATCAATTGCGTGGTAGAACGTCTCCAGACTGGTGAATGATTCCCCGTGGTACATCTCTGATTTGAGGTGTCCGAAGAAGTTTTCCATTACCGCATTGTCGTAACAGTTTCCTTTCCTTGACATCGATTGTGTGCCACCGATAGCTGTGATGAGTGTGCGCCAGCTGGAATGTTGATATTGGAATCCTTGGTCGGTATGTACAAGCAAAC